>JAQWBC010000028.1 GCA_028707415.1 Candidatus Izemoplasmatales bacterium | reverse complement strand
TAATATTATTAATAAAGGTATGATAAAATAGTAGTGCATCGGAGTTGATATAAAATGTTGGAAACAGAATTTGGTGAATTTGAATTAATAAAAAACCATCGAGACGCTTTTGTCTTAGACGACTTTAACAAACGGTATTTAGATGTGTTTGACATTTATCCGTATATTGTCGGCGACTATTCCGCGGGAATTTTACGTTTAAAAGGATTCACAAAAAATGGGAAAAACAGCAATTATCATATGATTCCAGATTATCTCAGTGAATCATGCGCGCCAAATTGCCCTTATTTTATTTTAAAAAATCCCCAATTTAATCCAAACAAAAAACGCGATTCGTGAACCGGGTGAGATTGTGACTTACGAAGAAATAATTGAAGAAATACAAAGTGTACTTACGCTTGTACGGCCGTATTTACAACGAGATGGCGGCGATGTTAAATTTATCAAATTTGAAGACGGAATTGTATATGTCGAACTAACAGGGGCTTGTATCGGATGTAGTGGATTTGAGGACACCATGCGAGAAATGATCGAAGAAACATTGCTCGAACGCGTGCCCGGAGTAATCGGCGTTGAACATATTTAAAAGAGGAAAATTATGAAAACAAGTCAAGAGTCAATGAAGGACATCGGTATTTCGCTGATTCAAAAACGTGGCGTTGAAATTAACGATATTGTTGAAATCGTTTATGATCTGCAAAAAAGCTATATTTCCGGCCTGACAAAAGCTACTTGTGCGGATGCCGTCGACCGGGTTCTTGGTAAACGAGAAGTCCAATATGCTATTTTGACCGGCGTTGAACTGGATCGATTAGCCGAGGAAAACAAACTATCAGAACCAATCCTATCTTTAATTAAAAAAGACAATCCGCTTTACGGTATTGATGAAATATTAGCTTTGTCGATTTGTAATGTATATGGATCAATCGGATTGACTAATTTTGGCTATGTTGACAAAATCAAACCAGGAATTATCGGCATCTTAGATAAAAAAGGTAAAGAAGAACAGCAATGCCATACGTTCTTAGATGATTTAATCGGAGCTATCGCCGCTGCAGCAGCCAGCTCCGTAGCCCACAATGCGGTTTTATAGATAACCCACACTTTTTTTGCGTAAAAGGGGGATTATTATGAAGAAAGGCGATCTTGTTAAAGGACGAGTTACAAGTATCAAACCATATGGCGCTTTCGTAAAAATCAATGAAGAAACCGACGGCTTAATCCACATCTCGGAAATTAGCGACGGTTTTGTTCGAAGTGTCGAGGACTTCATTAATGTTGGTGATGTCATCGATTTGATTGTTTTGGGCTTCAATAAGGATAACAAAGTTAGTCTCAGTTATAAAAAAGCTCAACTCAATCGCAAAAAGAAATATCAACAAATCGATTTAAAGAGCGGATTTAAGCCGCTCGAGGAAAAGTTACCCAGTTGGATAGCCGAATATTCAAAAGGCAAAAATTAAATTTATAAAAAGCCTCAATTTAAGATAAAAATGCGGATAATTATAAAATAATAAAGATTTTCAGAAATCGATATTGGTTTTTAGACCTTTACATCCACAATCATTGTGCTATAATATAAACAAATCAATGAACGGAGAAGTACGACGCCGATTACATCAAAGCGAATGGGGGATGGTGAAAGCCCTAGGATTAATTACGTCGGAATAACACCGGGAGAGACGGAAGAACAGAGTAGAACCGTCCGCACATCTACGTTACAGATGCTGAGTGCCGAATTATTCGGAACAAAGGTGGTACCACGGTTAATAATCGTCCTTTTTTTGGGCGATTTTTTGTTTAAAGGGGGCGATACAATGGTGATTATTGACGAACTAAAATCAGTTCAACGGTTTAACAATTCAACCAAAGCAGCACACTTTCACAAAACCGGAGTTGGCGAGTATCAACACGGTGATGTGTTTTGGGATATACCATTAGCGTCGATTCGAAAAATTATCAAAAGCCACTATCAAGACGTTTCTTATGATGATATTGAAACCTTATTAGCGTCTGAGGTTCACGAAGTCAGGCTCAGCGGTTTCTTGATTCTCACCGAATTGATGAATTGCTTAAACGAAAAGCAAAAGCCAAGGCTTGTTGGCTTTTATCTTGAGCACCTAGATCAATGTAATGGCTGGGACCTTGTGGATTTATCAGCTCCGGCAATCTTAGGAACATATATCCTCATAGTTAATGAAAGCGGAGTTCTTGATGTGCTTGCTAAATCGGAAAACCTTTGGCATCGACGGGTAGCCATCGTCTCGACTCTAAAATTGATTCGCAATAAAGATCTCGATCCGACATATCGAATCGTCAAAATCCTTTTACAAGACCGCGAAGATTTAATTCACAAGGCCTGCGGATGGATGCTTCGTGAAGCGGGAAAGCAAAATCGAAACCGTTTAAATCGATTTTTACAAAAGTATTACAATCAAATTCCGCGAACCACACTTAGATATGCCATTGAGAAACATGAAATATCAGAACGATTAGCAATTATGAAAGGTAATTTTCGGGAGGTTTAATTATGGATATGACTATTAAAGAACTATATATGCAGTATTTAGAATCTGCCGGTAAAGCCGTCAAAATTTCCGGTTGGATTCGTAACAGTCGCGCCCAAAAGGAATTCGGATTCATTGATATCAACGATGGATCGTTTTTTGAGACGATTCAGGTGGTATATGAAGAAGACAAATTGTCTAACTATAAAGAAATTCAAAAATTCCGGGTTGGGTCTTCCATAGCGGTCGAGGGAACCATCGCTGTGACATCAACAATGAAACAACCATTTGAGATAAAAGCCACGAAAATTAGTTTAATCGGAGACAGTCCGGAGAATTATCCGATTCAACCAAAACGGCATTCGCGCGAGTTTTTAAGAGAGAACGCCCACTTGCGGATGCGAACAAGCCTTTTTTCGGCGGTTTTTCGGGTTCGGTCTGAAGTGTCGTACGCGATTCATAGCTTTTTCCATGATCGAAACTTTGTCTATGTTCACACACCAATCGTCACCGGATCCGATGCCGAAGGTGCGGGAGAAATGTTTAAAGTATCGACACTGGATTTCGATAGGATCCTTAAAAGCGGTTCTAAAGAAGTTGATTATTCCAAAGATTTCTTTGGTAAAGCCACAAATTTAACAGTATCAGGTCAGCTTCAGGTTGAAACATACGCGATGGCGTTTCGTAATGTCTACACTTTTGGACCGACTTTCCGCGCTGAAAACTCGAATACACAACGTCACGCATCTGAATTTTGGATGATTGAACCGGAAATTGCTTTTGCGGATTTGCATGACGATATGCGCTTAGCGGAAGACATGGTCAAATACGTCATCAAATATGTATTGGATCATTGTGCAAATGAAATTAATTTTTTTAACGATTTTGTGGAGAAAGGGTTACGGGCTAAATTGGAGAAGGTCGTTGCTTCGGATTTCCAAGTCGTTACCCATCATGAGGCAATCACCATTTTAAAGACGGCCAAGGAGCAATTTGAAAACAACCCTGAATATGGTGAAGATTTAGCAACCGAGCATGAAAAGTACTTAACAAAACACTTTGATGGTCCCGTGTTTGTAATCGACTGGCCAAAGGAAATCAAAGCTTTTTATATGCGAATCAATCCCGACGGAAAAACGGTTGCGGCGATGGATTTGCTTGTCCCTGGATCGGGAGAATTAATTGGCGGTTCGCAACGCGAAGAGCGTCTCGATGTTTTGGAAAACAAGATGCAAGACCTTAAAATTGATAAAAGTAATTATTGGTGGTACCTTGATTTGCGGAAATACGGCGGATGTAAACACGCTGGATTCGGATTGGGGTTAGAACGAATGATTATGTATGTAACGGGCGTTGATAACATTCGCGATGTTATTCCTTTTCCAAGAACGCCAAAGAATTGCGAATTTTAAATATTTTAGGCAACCGAAACCTAAAGAACGGTTGCCTTTTTACAAGAAACCAATAATTTGTAGGGGAGAATTTATTGTGAAGAAACTGTTACTGATTTTGATTAGCCTAGAACTGGGTTTTATTTTTACTGGATGTACGCCAGGAGAACAAACGACGACAGAATTGTCAGTCACCGAGCAAGTTCAAGCGCTTCAAAATCCATATATGATAATGTTATTCATCACCGATGATGCCACTTCATCGATTGGTATAAATTTTGAACTGCCTACCGATGCCCAAGGTTTTGTGGAATACCGGAAATTAGGAGATGCCGAATTTGTTAGTGTTCCGGCCGTAAAAAAAGAAACAATTGTTGGGGATGATAACGTTTATTTATATGAAAAAACATTAAGTAATTTATTTCCTAATACAATATATGAATATCGAATAGGTGACGAAGATTCGTTATACAAGAGCGAAATATATCAGTTTATAACCGCGCAACTAAACTCTGAAGCGACGACCTTTATGTTATTATCGGACCCACAAGGAAGCGATGCGATTGACTATATGACTTACGCAAATAACGTAATCAGAGTCTTAGGTGAAGCGCAGAAAAATGTCGATTTTGTGATGTTTACCGGCGATGTTGTAAATGATGATGATAATCGAACTCAATGGAATTTGTTTTTTAAATATTCATCGACATTTGCTTATAATATTCCTGTTGCTACGACCGCAGGAAATCATGAAACGGGATCGATATTTGACCTTCAGATTCAAAGCATCGAATACGACGGGTATTTCCATTTGCCAAAAAACGGTCCGACTTATAATGAATTTGATGAGATTGAGAACGACGAACGTACAGCAACATTTGATAAGGGCAAGACCTACAGTTATGACTATGGCTATGCTCATTACGTTGCTATTGACACAGAACTGTTTTCTGGTGATGATGGCGTTATCGGCAGCGTCGATGAAGAAAACATGAATATCTTCATAAATTGGTTAACAGCAGATTTAATCACAAACGCAGATAAATGGATTATTGTTTATCTCCATCGTGGACCATATTCGTTAACATATAATTCTTTCAATGTTCGTCAGCGCTTATCCCCAATTTTTGATCAATATGGTGTTGATTTGGTAATCTCGGGGCACGATCATCGCTATTCGCGGGCAGTTATTTTCCAAGGAATGATGATTCCGTTCACGACTTCTAACACTTATTTAGATGGAAGCATTAACCTAATTATTGATGAGAGTTACGTAAGGAATTTTAATGATTATAGTAGTTCACTCGGTGTCACGTACTTTGTTGGCAATGCCTCGGGGACTAAATTTTATGGCGAAACAGCCGATCCGGAAATGGAAGTTCCGTATTTGTATTACGGTGAAAACACAGTTATTCCTTTTTTCACAATTACCGAAGAGACGATTGAAGTAGTATCGTATGTAATAAAAAAATCTGCTGATACTGTCCTTTTCCCGGATTCAATATCAATTTTAGATGCTTTCATAATCCGCAAATAAAAAGCCGATCGGTTCATTTCCCGATCGGCACTTTTTTTGAAGATATTATTTTTTTTCTGTGGTTTTTGCGGCTTCAAGAACGCCAGCAGCCAAACCGACAATTCCTTGTAACTCAGAAGGAATGATAATCTTGGTTGCGGTTCCGTTAGCGATTTTTTCCATTGAACGATACGCTTCAAGAGTTAAAACGGCGTGATCAGGTTTGGCTTCACGAATTAAAGTGAGACCTTGAGCCGTTGCTTCTTGAACTTTCAAAATGGCAATGGCTTGTCCTTCAGCTTCGCGAATGCTTTGTTCTTTCTTTGCTTCTGCACGAAGAATAGCGGACATCTTTTCGCCTTCGGCTTCCAAAATAGCAGAAGCTTTCTTACCTTCGGCAATCAAAATTGATTCCCGACGTTCTCGTTCTGCGCGCATTTGTTTTTCCATAGCTTCGCGAATTTCCTTTGGCGGAACGATGTTTTTGACTTCCACGCGGTTGATTTTGATACCCCATGGATCAGTAGCTTCATCAAGGATGTTTCGCATTTTTTCATTAATTAAGTCACGACTTGTTAAAGTCTGGTCAAGTTCGAGTTCACCGATAATGTTACGAAGTGTTGTCGCGGTAAGATGTTCAATCAAGAGTCCGGGATTTTCCGCACCATAGACATAGAGTTTGGAATCAGTAATTTGTAGGAAAACAACGGTATCAATCTGCATCGTAACGTTATCTTTGGTGATAACAGCTTGCGGCGCGAAATCCAAAACTTGTTCCTTTAATGAGATGATGTCATCTGGTTGACCATTGGGACGATATGTTCTTCTGATTCTGTCGACAAATGGCCATAAGAAATGCAAGCCGGAAATCCAAGTTGTATAATATTTACCAAGACGCTCAACAACGTATTGTGTTGATTGTGAAACGACTCTAACGCGTGATCCAAGGTACAAGATGATGACAAACAATAATGCAATAACAATAATCCATGGCCACGGGTCCGTGGCTAGTGTAACGAATGTGAACATTTTAAGCCTCCTATTATTTTTTTATATTTTTGTTGTTTTAGTATCCATAACCAGATTTTACAACTGCCATTTTCAGGACAATATCGCGAAGAGCGGCTTTTTTTGGAGTAAAACCAATCAGGATGATATCGACAATGAGGGTTAATCCCAAGAGAACGATTCCCGCGATAATACTGACAGATAAAACTAAGACGATAAAGAAATATTTGAAGATAATATCATGAAAGAAGACGGATAAGGGATTAATTGATGGGCCTTCTAAACGGACTTGCATTAGTTTTCTCCCTAGGGTTTTACCACTAAACGCAACGGAATAGATGGACATGAGGATAATAAAACCAATCGCAAAATAGAAGATACAATTAAGGAAGTACGTTGTCATCGGCTCATCATAAGGCGCGATGTCAATCGTGTTTTGTTGATCAATGATGGCACGAGCCGTGGTGTAATCCGTCTCGGCGGCGGATTCTAAATCAGCGTCGCCATCGGCGGCAGTAATGGCAGTGTTATATTCTGCAATCAAAAGGTTAATGTCATTATTGTAAGCATCAACGATCTCGTTGTAAGCCGCATTAATTTGATCGAAATCATCAATTTGACTCTGTAAAATGGAGCGACCCCCAATTAGAAAAGTCAGATATGCAATCAAAAGGATGATAGTGATGTCAATGATCGAAGAAAACATGCGTTTGAAAAATCCGGCATTCATTCTATTTTTTTGACCACAAGTTTTACGCCTTCGATGCCTAAAACTTCCACTTTCTCACCAATGATGATGTCATCGTTAGAAATAGCGGTCCAAATCTTACCATCAATTCTAACCTCGCCGCGTTCACCATCAGTAATAGCTTTTGAACAAACTGCTGTTTTACCAATCAAGCGGTCAGCATTGGTTTTAATATCATTCTTTTTTAAATAACGTGTGAAAATCGGGCGTAAACTTAACAATAAAGCTGCCGATATAATCACGAAGATAACTACTTGAACGATAAAGTCGGGTACAAACAAAGAAACAATTAAAGCCACGAGCGCTCCGGCGGCGAACCAAATACTGGTAAGATCCATTGTCGAAGCTTCAATAACGCCAGCGAAAATTACAATGGCGAACCAAATTATTGTAGCGGTAATTCCGAGATCAATTGCAAGAAGCATATTAATCACTCCTCCCTATTCTTTAAATCAATAATTAATGCGTCTTCCTTTTTACTCCAAAAAGCTTTAAATTTGTGAGAGAGATTATTCTCAAACGATAAATTCATCATTTCTGATACTTCATTCATAAATGCCTTGTTACAAACGCGAGAGTAGCTAGACTTGACAGTGATATTGTGCCACTGGTCTTCAGGAATGTAGCTGTTGATTGCTTCTTCCTTTTTCAGTGGTTTAATCGCGATCTGCATTGCTTCAGGATCCAAACCGACTAAAACAATATAAGCGTCTTCAAAATAGGTACTTGCCGACTTGTTTAAAGTGATGTTTGAACCATAAAGAGTCGCAATGTCATCAAGCGTCTTTTTTGAAGCCCAATTGAAATTTGACATATGTGCAACCTCCATTATAATACCATTTCTTTCTATTTTATATTATATCACGTTCTTTTGTGATTATCAAGAATTATTTTAAATTATTTTAAATTATTTTAATCACTGCGGTGGTTTACAAAGCGTGCATTTTCATATATAATGGTTTAGTAATTTAGAGGTGAAACGATGATAAATTTAAGTAATCAAGCAGCGGTCGAAAGAAGTATAGTTAAAAAATTTAAAGGACCCATTTATTCTCAATTTCTTAAAGCGATAGTTGATTATAAATTAATTACAGAAGGCGATCGAATTGCGATTGCTTTATCGGGAGGAAAAGACAGTCTTGTGTTAGCAAAACTGTTTCAAGAGTTCAAAAGACACGGACAAGTTCAGTTTGAAATGGTGTTTTTAACAATGGATCCCGGATTCAATGCCGAGCATCTCAATCATCATTTGGAAAATTGTCAAAATCTCGGCATTGAAGTTGTTGTCCATAAATCAAACATTTTTCAGGTGGCGCAAACATTGAATAATGAAAATCCTTGTTTCTTGTGCGCTCGCATGCGTCGCGGTTATCTATATCGAATTGCGCAAGAACACGGATGCAATAAATTGGCGCTGGGGCATCATTTTGATGACGTTATCGAAACGACGCTATTAAATATTTTTTACGCAGGATGCTATAAAACGATGCTTCCAAAAGTGAGATCAGAAAATTACAAAGGGATGGAAATGATTCGACCGATGTATCTAGTGAAAGAAACTGACATCATACGATTTATGAATTATAATCACTTGA
>JAQWBC010000027.1 GCA_028707415.1 Candidatus Izemoplasmatales bacterium | reverse complement strand
TGCATCATGCTACGATACAAGAGAATAATGTGAGGAGCGAACTGTACATCAACAATTGATAACCCAGTTGTCGTAAATCCACTTGTCGATTCGAACATACTTTGCATGATATTGTACTTGCCTGATAAAAAAAACGGTACTGAACAAATGGTTATTGTTGTTATCCATACCAAAAGCACAAGAACGGCATCTTGATGACCTTGTAACTGCCTGCCCTTGATGTCTTTTGCAAGTCGAGAAAGAAAATAACCAATGATAATGGAAATAGTACTCGGCAGTATAAAGTATGGAGCGTACACAATTTCATCCGGATAAAACGGAATGACAAATAGGGGTATTAAGCAAAACAATCCCACAAAGAAGATTGTGTATCCTAAATACCCCATTATTAATCGTGTGCTTGAATGTTTTTCTTTATCGCTTAAATCTACGTTATTCATTGTCACGTTTCCTTTGCAATATTTCCACAATTCGGCTTTGATCAATGGCAGACGACACGACTATGAGTTTATCACCAGTTTGAATCACTGTGTCACCTTTTGGGATGATTACCTCGGGATCGCGAAAGATACAACTGATGTTAAAACGAAACGATGAATCGATGTCTTTTACTGCTTTTCCGGCAACATAAGAATCATCATTAATGACCAATTCAGTTATCACTATTTTTTCATCTTCAATCAAGAGTGAACGCACCAAATTTTCGATAATAGATAATCGTTCTATTGTTTGAGCAATTAAGTGTGATGAACTGATAGCATTATTAATGCCCAGCTTCATGAAAATGGAGACGTTTTTAGGGTTTGAAACGGATGCGATTGCTCGTTTTACATGGAACACTCGTTTTGCAAGTTGACAAACAACTAAGTTGTCAGCATCTCGAGCTGAAAGGGCGATTAATACATCAGCGTTGATTATTTGTGCATCGTCAAGAACATATGTTTTTGATGGGTCTCCGACAATGACAGCAATGTTATTCGTCTCGCTTAAATATTCGCAATAATCGCGATTCTCATTAATTATTACCAGATCATGATTAGACTTTAAAAACATTTTGATCAGATAATCAACTTCAATATTCCCACCAGCGATAACGATTTTCATATATTTTTTTCCTCCTTTTTCATAATGTTTTCAAATTCGGCCAATGAAAGAAGAAATGGATATATGGCATGAATATTTGTCGAATCAAGTAAAACCGATTTATCATTGTCGTGTAGTCGAACAAAAATATGCGGGACATTATAGATCATTGCGCTTATTTCAGCAACCATAATATTTATGTTATCATCGTCGGTTGTTACAATTACGGTTTTTGCGGTTTTAATGCCTGCTTTTTCAAGATTATCGATATCAACGGCATCGGCAATAAGCTGATAACCACTATATGTGTTTGCCAATTTACGAAAAGAATCATCGTCTTTGTCGACGACGACGACATCCTCGCCTTGTTCTGATAATTTAGCTGCTATCGCCGATCCCAGTCGGCTTAGCCCCACAATAATAGTTCGTTTTCTTGGATTTTTACTCATATTATCAAACCAACTCAATTGTTTTAATATTGGCAATTGATAAATATAACATTCTACCGTTTGAGATTTCGAGTTTAATAAATCCACCCTCGATTTTTATGAGAATACCGGTTGATGTAATGACGCCGCTTAAACTATTAAGATAAACACGAATCTTTCTTCCTATTAATTCTTCCATTTTGTAATACCTCCTATTTTAATACTATCAGATTCAGCATAAAGATTGTGGGGACGATACTTCAAGAAACATTAATTTTATGTTAAGATGAAAAAAAACTAAAATATATAAAAGATTCACATCGACATTTTGAACATAAGTCCAGAAATGCGCTTTAAGCACTTTTTATTTAAGGAAGAATTACGTTTTATAAAGATCACCTTAATTAAATGAGTTTCTTTAGCAATAATGGTAGTTAATATTACTTGACACAGATTAACGAAGAAGATATAATTTGACTATAAATACAAAAACAGTCAAATGGGGTAATTATATGCCAAAAGCACTATCCGAACTTGAACGTCAAAGAATTAGACAATCGCTTTTTTCTGCTGCAGGGTCATCAATGAAACGATATGGGTTTAAAAAAACGACTGTCGATCAACTTGTGAAAATTGTGGGAATCCCAAAAGGGACATTTTATCTGTTTTTCGAATCGAAAGAACAGTTGTTCTATGAGATTTTTCGTAACGAACATGACCGTCTTCAAAATATGTTTCTCGATAATTTTAATAAGCAAAAGAATTACCCACTTCAACCGGAAATTATTGCGGAAATGATTTATGCAACATGCAAGGATTTTGATCAATCTTTTTTATTTAATTTTGTTATCTCTGGAGACATTGAGTTGGTCATGCGAAAGCTTCCTGACACTTATTTAATGGAGCATATTGGCCAAGATGATTTGAGTTTTGAAAAATTGATTGATTTGATACCCGGAATGGATTTGACTAAAATACGGGGGTTCAGTGGGGCTTTACGATTAGCAATGGTTTCGATGATGCACAAAAAAGATATTGGCGAAGACATTTACGATACTGCACTTAAAATAACTATCAAAGGAATCGTCAATCAGATGTTCGAGGAGCAAGGAAATGATTAAAGTAAAGGATTTAGCGTTTAGTTATACACCAAAGCCATTCATTGAAAACGTTACTTTTGAAGTAAATAACGGCGAGATATTTGGGTTTTTGGGTCCCTCTGGGGCGGGAAAAAGCACATTACAAAAAATTCTTACCGGTGTTTTGCGCCATTATACTGGTTCTGTATCAGTCAATGGGGTTAATGTTAAATCTGCAAACGCTGCTTTTTACGAGATGATTGGTGTTGATTTTGAATATCCGAGTTTATATGAAAAGTTAAGTGGCAACGAAAATTTAATTTATTTTGCTTCGCTTTACAAAAATCACCGCGATATTGATGCTTTAATCAAAAGTGTTGGACTTCAGTTCGATGCTAATAAACGGGTATATGAATATTCTAAAGGAATGAAGTCGCGCTTAAACTTCATTAAAGCACTCCTACACAATCCGGAGATCCTTTTCTTAGATGAGCCAACCAACGGGTTAGATCCTTCCAATGCATTGATGATGAAAGATATAATTCGATTGGAGAAATCCAAAGGAAAAACCATTATACTGACTACCCATAACATGCAAGATGCGACAGAATTGTGTGATCGAGTAGCATTTATTGTGGATGGGAAAATTCGAACCATTGGGACTCCACGAAACTTAATTATGTCACGTGGTGCTGCCCAAATTACTTATTCCTATATCGACGAATCGCTAGAAAAATTCGCTTCGGTATCTATCGACTCAACCGCAATTGATCCGTCACTACTTGCGGCTATTTCATGCAATAAACTTTCCTCCATCCATAGCAGTGAACCCTCGCTAAATGACATTTTCATTGAAATAACCGGGAGGTCACTTCAATGAAATTGTTATATCTAGTAATCGGTGATATTCGTTTTCAAATCAAGTATGGTTTTTATTTCTTGTATGCTGTCTTTTCTGTTTTGTATATTATTATTCTTGTACTTCTTCCCCAAAACACTATAAAAACAGCTACAGCGTTATTAATCTTTACGGATCCGTCAGTTTTTGGATTAATCTTTATGGGATCAATTGTTCAATTTGAAATAACAGAGAAGACCTTTGATTCTTTATGTATCGCTCCGATTCGACCGGTCGATTACCTTTTTGGAAAGTTAATCTCGTTGTCTTTGTTATCATGGATTGTTGGGATGTTAGTTGGTTTAATTGCAGGGGATATACCAAATCTATTCTGGTTTTCAGTAGCAATAATAGCAGGATCAATGATTTTTTCAGCAGTCGGCATGATTTTTGCTTTTCGGACCGACACGCTGAACAAGTTTTTTCTGTCGATAGTTCCAATTATGATATTTGGTATGATTCCTGGGGTTTTGCATTTATTTGATATATTGCCATGGTGGATGATATTCCATCCTGGAGTGGCTATTGTGGAAATGTTAATTTCTGGAAGCCAAGCTATTGTGGCATTAATTATTACTTTGTTATGGATGGTTTTAGCGTTTTGGGTTGCCTTAAGTACTGTTCGCAACCGATTTGGGAGAGAAGAGGGCGATAATCGATGAAGGCGATCTTGACATCATTTCGAATGTTGCTTAAACAATTGTCGAAAGACGGCATGTTAATAGTATTGATGTTTGTGCCAATCTTAGCGGGATTCTTTTTTCGCTTTGGTATCCCGTATTTGGAGGGAATTATCACGCAAGCCATGGCTCAAACATCGGTTCTCTCGGACTACTATTTGTTGTTTGACCTTTTTTTAGCTACAATAACGCCATATATGTTTTGTTTTGCTGTTACGATGACGATGTTAGATGAATATGATAAGCATATCATCGGGCATTTAACAATTACCCCTTTGACGAAAAACGGGTATATTATTTCACGATTGGGGATTTCGACAATCATTTCATTTTTGGTTTCATTACTCGTTGTGACATTCTTTTCGCTTACAGAATGGACGTTAGGAAAATTGATTTGCGTTTGTTTTTTAACGAGTGTTCTTTGTATCGGAGTGGCAATGTTCATTTTCACCAAATCCAGAAATAAAGTAGAAGGAATTGCAGTTGCAAAATTATCAGGAATTGTGATGCTTGGACTCATCGTGCCATTCTTTCTTTCAGGTAATGTTCAATTCCTTTTTGGACTGTTCCCGACGTTTTGGATTGCACGCCTCACTATTGAAACGGATATTTTGTCATATGTTATGGTAATCACTGTAAGTGTGGCGTGGATAATGGGAGTGAAAATCGGGTTTGATCGAAAAATGGCACAATAGATTTTTGAGAAAAGCATTATCTCCCTTTTCAAAAGGAAGCTAATATGATAGATTATAATGATGATTGAAACACTGTATAATCAGGGGGAAAACAAGTATATGGCAAAGATAACTATCATCAATTTTAGTGGGCGAAAAAATGGTAATTGTCATAACATAGCCAATTTGATTAAGCAATATCATGGATCCAGCGATATTGTCATCTTTGAGTTTTGTGACTTTTCCATAACGGCATGCGGTAAATGTAATCATGAATGTTTTCACAATCGAAAAAAGTGTCCGTACTATGAAGACACTCTTGTTCGCCTTTATGAAAGTATTGACTCAAGCGACCTTGTATGTTATATAGTACCTAACTATTGCGATTATCCTTGTTCTAATTTTTTTGTTTTTAATGAAAGAAGTCAATGTTATTTTCAAGACCAAACAATTCTATTGAATCAGTATTTGGCAATCCCGAAAAAATTTATAGTGGTTAGTAACACTGAAAAGAAAAATTTTGTCAATGTGTTTATGTATCATGTTACCGAAGGAGTCAAACCGGATATTCTTTTCATAAGTGCCAAAAAATATGACAAAGACAGTATAAATGGTGACCTAATGTCTTCAAAAGCAGCTCGAAAAACTGTTGAAGAATTCGTAATCAAGGGAAATAGAGGGTTAAGCGAAAATGATTACTAATGCTGAGAGTAAATTAAAGGATTTTTTTAACGATGATAAGATAATTTTAAGCCCTATTAATTATCAAAAAACGTTGAAGATAATCGCCTCTTTTCGTAAAGGTTCTTTGAAATGTGAAACAAAAAACTTTTCCGGAATAAAAACAATCATTTGGCTTCGTGTAAGCGACAATCAGAAATTTCATATTGAGTTTTTTATTAGCAAAGGTAAAGCTAAAATAGTCGCTGTTCGCAAAGGAAGATACGAATGTTTGGCTGAGGCTAACATTAATACTGAGATTATGACAATGCTTGGAAAGGGATTTCATCGAATTCGGCTTATCGGTGAGCAAGCAGACATCCACTTGCTATTAACAAAAATCGCTTAAAACAGAGGTGTTTTATGATACCAACAACTTCCATTTTAACAATCCGCCCTCATCACGGGCTATGTATGCAATTCTTCGCTGGGGAAGGATATTCCAATGCTTTTGTCGCAAACATGAAAACCACTCTCGATTGGCTGAATGACAACCCAGATACGCCATTTATGTTGTTGTCTGAAACGGATATCATCTGTGGGCATTGTCCCAACAAGGTTGGAAATCAATGCAAAACTCAAGAAAAGGTTGCTCGCTATGATCGTTTGTGTTTACAACTATGTGGTTTTGAAAACATCTCCGAAACAACGTGGAATATCTATTCTTCCGCGGTAAAAGCAAACATTATTAAAGTTGGCAAACTTAATTGGATATGTCCAGACTGTGAATGGCATGCTTCTTGTTCAAAACATCCCAACTATCAACCATCAAAGGCGGAGTGATTATGAATATTAATCAATTGATTCTTGAGCGTTATTCGGTTCGTGATTTCAGTGACCACATGATTGAACCGGAAAAATTGGACAAGATTCTTGAAGCGGGAAGACTGGCGCCAACGGCAAAAAATTGCCAACCGCATCGTGTTTTTGTTTTATCAAGTGACCAAGCAATCAAGACAATTCGAGAAATTACGCCATCGGCATATAACGCACCGATAGTACTGATGATTGGTGCTAAGACTAGTGAAGCATGGATAAACCCTTATAGCCATCATAGTTCGGCAGAGATGGACGCAAGTATCGTAACGACGCATATGATGTTGACCGCTTGGGAATTGGGAATTGGTTCGGTCTGGGTATGCTGGTTTGATGTCGAGCGAATCAAAAAGGCATTCACGATTCCGAATGATATCGATATTTTTTGTCTGTTGCCGATTGGATATCCGGCTACGAGTTGTGTGACCAGTCGGAATCATTTAAATCGCAAATCACTGGCAGATATAGTTTCAATTATTGAAGTAAAATAATTGTCAATCACGAATATCGATTATAATCTATCTGAAGGCAAGAAGCGTACTACCAAAGAATAGAGAGCGTCAATGGTAAGAAATGTGATATGAGACCATGTTTTGATTCACATCTCTTTATATCAAGATGCTATTTGGTATATAATATATGCATAAATAGGAAATATTTCAGAACTAAGGTGGAAAGATGAACCGAAAAAAAATATCCATAGTAACATTAATGATTATCCTCAGTTCCTTTGTTTTTGTCGTTGCAATTGTGGCTTTGTTTTTTGGAGACTGGCTGGATGCAACCTTCAATGTTATTGGCATCCGGATAGCCACTTTATTTGTGGCGTTTGCGGCTTTTGTTTCTAGTACAGCTTTTAGTTTTTTGATTTACATGCATAACAAAACTGCCAACAAAGCAAATGATGATGCGAATCATCGAGCGGAACTTTTTCGTGAGCAGCAATTTGCCTCCACCAATTATTCAATCATTGAGTTTATGGATCGGATGTTAATCTATAAGGAAATGCAAAAATATATTGATAAATACGTTGTGGAGAAAGATTTGGATTTTCATATGCTTGATAGCCGCATTAGCCAAAACGATGTTCTCATCAATCCCGATAATTATACATTCATATCGGTTAAGATTCCTTTCCGAGTCGTCGAAGGCAAAATGGTTTCATCCATCTTTTTTGATAAGTTACGATTTAAACGCAATAACGAAAATTACGAATTCATTCCTTCCAAGTCCTCGGTAAACAATCCCGTTTACATTCTTTATAATGAGCAGACTAAAAGGAACAATGCCATTATTAATCTTATTGTTTTAAAGGATTGTAATTTCTTTATACCGAGTCAGATAAATGATTTCTCAAAAATTGCAATCAATCTTGAAGTTACAAGTTTACTCGGTGTTCGTGTCAAGGGAATCAATGAACTCTATTTTACAAATCCTGAACAAATCGAAGGCGATGGCACGAATACGTATCGTATAAATTCATCGAATTTTACTTTATCGGAAATGCCAAGGGTAACAAAACTATATTCAAACAATCTTTAATCATATTAATTAAATAGAAAGGGTGAAGAAAATGGTAGAACCGGTAAAATTAGTATTTACAAACGAATATGTAGGTGAGCTGCATTCAAAAAATGGTGTTTTTAAACTCGGCGACCAACTTGGCGGACTTAATCCTTATGATATGATGCTCGGTGCCTTAGGAGCGTGTTTTTATGCGACTTTTATCGCGATTGTGAATAAAAAACGGTTGACATTTGCTGGCGCTACAATCGATATTTCTGGAGAAAAACGCGAGGAAGAACCAGCAACACTGAAAACGGTTTTGATAAATCTTGAGATTAATAATGGCTCAAATGAAGCACAATTTCGTCGAAGCATTGAATTAGCTGCGAAGTATTGTTCGGTTCATGAAACAATCAAAAAAGTCGCAGAAATCACAATTAATATCAAGTTTATATAATTTTTATTGTTTTACAAATCGGTAAACCTTTTATAATGGGCTATACCGATTTTTTTTGTGAAACTTTAGAAACCACTTCTTGCTTTTCTCTTTGCCTATGAAAGCGGTTGTATGATATAATGGTAAGATGGAAGCAGGGTGATCACATGGATTTTTATCGCGACACTTTCATCGAAATAAATTTAGATGCTGTTAGACACAATATTGAAAACTTAAGACACCATTTTTATCACGAATTAGAAATATTGGCCGTTGTTAAAGCTGATGCATATGGACATGGGGCAGTGATGGTGGCTAAAGAACTTATGTCTATCGGAGTCAATCGTTTTGCCGTGGCAACCATTGACGAAGCCATTGAATTAAGACTTAACGGGATTGATGAGCCCATATTAATTTTTGGTAGTGTAGCGATCAATCATTTAGATGTTGTATCTAAATACCATCTCAGTATCACCGCAAACTCGATTGAATGGCTAAAAAAAGCATTGGAAAATCCACAGGCAATCCCAATTAACGTTGAAATTAAAATCGATTCGGGAATGAACCGATTTGGTTTTTCTGATCAAAAAGAATTTCTCGAGGCAGTCAGTGCGCTTACCCATGACAGCCATTTTTGTTTGGAAGGAATTTATTCGCATTTGGCAACTTCAGAAGAAGCCGACGACACTTATTATCAATACCAAATACAGCGTTTTGAATCCTTAATAAAACCGATTGATAAAACCGGATTGTTAATTCATATCGGCAATAGTGCTGGGAGCATCAAGACACCACCGCCATTTGTGAATATGGTTCGAGTAGGGTTGTTTTTGAATGGCGTATGTCCCGGTCCCAATGTGTTACTTCCATTTCAGCTGGAACCATCACTGTCTTTATATTCAAAAATAGTTCAGATTAAAAAGGTACCAGCCCACACAAAAATCAGTTATAACGGCATTTATGAGACCACCAAAGAAACCATTATCGCCACAGTTTCTATCGGCTATGCCGATGGGTATGACCGGCGAATGCAAGCTGGCTTGGTTTATGTTGCTAATCATTATGCCAAAGTTGTTGGGCGAATTTGCATGGACAGTATTATGGTTGAACTAGAAGATTTAGTTCCCGAAGTAACGATAGTCGAACTAATT
>JAQWBC010000026.1 GCA_028707415.1 Candidatus Izemoplasmatales bacterium | reverse complement strand
CGTCTCATCGTTTCACTTCCTAATCAGCTGCCGACTGAATCTGAATAGTAGCGATTGTCAATTTCAAATTTTGATACTCATTACCAGCATTTGTTGCGACGGTGAAAGTAAAATAAACATATTCATCATCCGCCACGGCGATATCCACATCATTTGCCAAAACAAAACTGGCGTTTGCATATGTCAATCCTCCGGAGAGTTCCCCAATACGAGTGGAAATCAGTTCATCAACAATTGTTGTTGAATTAGCAGTATTATACGAATTAAGAACCAAACAATTGATGAGCGATTGCTCGGCATCGTATGCCACCAAATCATCAGACGGACCATCGGTAAATCCATAAAAAACGACTCTTGATATGATTGCTTTTAATCCGGTATTTTGGATCCATAAACGATAATAAAAAACATCACCAGGAACAGCGTTTTCCAAAGAGATTCCGCCCGTAACTTTGGTGTATACCGCATGTTCGGCGTCAGTTGATACCTGCAGTTCTACAGTGGCATCAACATCTTCAAGGGTGATAAAGGCATCATCAATATCGACAATTTCCGAAACGGTCAGCCATGCAAAAGTAACGACAATGAACAGAACCGCGGCCGCAATTAAAACCGTTAATGACAAAGCCATCTGTTTTTTAAGCATGGTATCACCTCTTTTTTTGACTTCTCCTTTTCATCTTTAGACTATGTTCTATGAACATCTCATTATGAATTTTTGGTCGAAGGTTTATCTTTTAATTCCGCTTTTTCTAAGGCCAACCGGGCTTTTAATTCCGCTTTGGCTTGTGCTTTCAACTGTTGTTCTAAAATTCGATGCTCGCGTAATTTCGCTTCAAGTTCTTTCTTAGCTTGGTCGCGAAGCTCTTGTTCACGAATTTTAGCAGCTTTCTGTGCTTCTAATTCTCTTTGTCGTTCTAAAGCTTTGGCTTCCAAAGCCGCTTGTTTTGCTTTCTCTTTTTCCGCAAGAGCTTTTAATTTCGCCTTTTCTTTATCACGGAGAGCTTTCTCTTGCCGGGCTTTTTCGGCGTTTTCGAGTACCTTTTTTGCCCTTTCGATTTGTTTTAATTTATCGAGCTTAGCCTTTTCTTTGGCTTTACGTTCTAATTCAACTTGTTTCTTTTCTTCCTCTTTGATTTTTAGTTGTTCTAAACGCTGGGCTTCAATTTGGGCTTTTTTCTGATCCTGCAAATTGCGAAGTTCTAATAACGCAATTGCCCTATTGGTTGATACTTCGCGGATATCGTTGCGTTTGATATCCTCGATTAATCGATATACCGCAAGAATATCCTCGCGGATTTTGATGTTCTCTTCAAGTGTTTTTCCACTCAGGGGGTCGTAGGTTGACTGAATATAATCTTCATAAACAGCGTTTGTAATATTATTGATTTGTTTAAAAATGATATCAATGGATTCTTGAACAGAAATCCCGGCTTCTTTCAAGGTTTTAAAACGGGAGTAGTTGGATTTCTTGATTTGATCGAGATAATATTGATTTAAACTATTGTTTTGCAATTCGAATTGACCAGGCTCCATCTGAATATCGGTGGGAAAGGTTTTAGCGACTTTCGGTCGCCGTTCTTGTCTGAACTCGAATGGATTATCTTGATTCATGATAAATTCATCTTTTTGACTGTTTCCAATGGTGGCGTATAAAACCATCATGGCATTATAAACTTGATCAAGATAGGTTGCATCAAAATCGATATCGCGTTCGAAAACTTCGATATCAAACCCGATTTGATCGATTGAATCCATGAGAATCCACAAGTCGAAACAAGTCCGGAAATCAGGGTTTTTCATAATGACATTTGTTTTCATAATTGGCGGAGCGATGGGATTAAATTCTTTCATCTGGTTCATAAAATTTGAGGCCTTGAAATTGGTAATGGCTGTACGTAAAGATGTCATACGATCAAAAAGATCCTGATTTTTGCGGTCAATTTCATCTTCCGGCAGGGTCTGGTTTATTTTTAAAGTAATATCGTAATCTATATTAGCGTTTTCCCAGACTAAATCCGATTTGACCGAAAAAAAGTTAACATATTCAGTATGCATTTTTTTGACCATCAAGTCGTAACGTTTTTCAATGAAAACAAACAATTTATCGACTAAGGTCTTTAAGAAGCGATTTTCGTAGGTTCCTAAATCCGATTCATAATAAGATGTCAGTACTTTCGATGGAGTAACATTGCCAGCCTCATCGACTTGTTTGATGAATTGGGTATTTGAAGCCAAATGGCGGATGGTATCCTTGTCAATCTTTTTAGCCCGTTCTACCGGGACAACTTGTTGAACGACTTTTAAATTTTCCCGAGGGTTGCGAGTGATTTTATCCAAAACGGGGATCGCAGCTTCGACGGAGGTCATCCATGCATCGTCAAAAACCCGACGCTCCCGACGCTCTTTTTGATATAAGGAGGTATTCCCGCTTTTAAGAATGTTCAAAAAAACTCTGGCAAATTCATCTTGTTTATTAACACCAGTAAAGGTCGTATTTAATTTTTTATAATAGCGCTTAGCGTTAGTGTCTCCCATAATTTATCAAGACCCCCACTAAATCTGCTTTTGAAGATTCTTAACAAATTTGATTGATTCCATAAAATTATTTTTCCCAAATATTTTGGTTATCTGGGTTACTAAATCATCTAATTCGTTTCTTAAAAACGATAGATTCAAACTTTCGAATTTACGCAATATTTTATTAGCAAATATATAGTCAAGGCCGTCTTCCTCAGTCCCGCCGCAAGCGACGTAAACCGGAATAAATTTATGAAGTTGAACCATAATCCGATTACCGAACGCAATTTTAAAGTTATTTTGAATGTACTTATCAAGAATTGTAAATTTATCCAATAACACCTGAGAAACAGGATATTTGTAATAAGCTTCATCAAACAATTCCTGCAAATAAGAGTAATTCATATGTAAAGGATCGGTTTCTGGGGCTTGAAAGAACTCACCTTTGGATTCAAATTCTAAAGCAATCGCTCGATCATAAACCTTATCAGTAATGGTGAAAGTCGAATCGTCCTTATTGGCGGTACCAATAAACCAAACATTAAGCGGAACATTAATTTTACCATTTAAAACTTTTAAAGGGTCAGATGGTTTAGAATCAGGAACCAAGTCAATCTTCCATTCAGATGGGTCTGGCATTTCCATGATTGATAAAAACTCGGCGAAATAATATTCGATTCGGGCAAGGTTCATTTCATCCAAAACGATAAAATTGACATCTTTACGATATGCCGCCTCATAAAGTGCTTTCAAAAAATCGGTTTCATTGAACCGTTTGGTAAATTCGTTTAAATAACCCAATATTTCTGCTCGATCGCGCCATGATGGCTGAACCGAAATCATCGAAGCGGAATTAGAAAAAAACTTTGCCATCGCATATGGTAAAGAAGTTTTACCAGTACCGGAAATACCTTGGAGGATCATGACTTTCGAGGCCGCCATACCTGCAAAGAAAAGTGATATCATTTTCGGTTTATAATATAGTTTTAGAGCGGAAGCAGAGTAATTGACAAACCGGGTTACCATTTCCGGAAGGGTTACAAAATCAGACTCTTCCATATAAATATGGGTGTCTTTACCGGCATATTCTTTATCAACTTGAATCAATTTGACGAATCGAGAAGGTCCTACTGGCACATTTGGAGCCGGCGTGTCGTTTGGTTGACTAGATCCTTCCATACGACCGAGAGTTTGTCCTGGAGCCATCATCACAGTAGTATTTCCTCCGACCATACCAATCGCCGGTTGAACGAAAGCCCTTCCGGGTAAAGCAGCTCCGCCTGTAATAACTTGACTTCCTTGTTGACCAGTGGCCGCGTTGATGCCAAGTTGGGATACTTTCATCGCCATTATTTGGTTCTTTTCTTCAACTAAAGAAACGACTTTGTCGTTTAGAGTAGCAATCTCTTCAATTAATTCGTTCTTTTCTATTTCAACTCGACGGAACGAGGCATATTTGCGTAACCAGATAACAATTTTTGCAATGATAAACACAACAAGGGAGAGATTAAGAATCGAGGTCACGGCGACCATTACCCAAGCAACAACATCGAAGTGTAGTTGATATTCACCTATTTTACTAATATAATCGGAGACATTATAATAGAGGGCAACGAAAAAGTCATTCCAAATGGCAACAAAAAAATCTTTAATGTCTTGCCATAACATTTTGAAAAACTCGACATAGTACTTAGAAAATTCTAACATTTCGACAGTCCCCCCTCTCCATGTTCATAATACTAAAGCCTTAGACAGGGTTATTCTTTTGATTCTTCTTTTTCCTGATTTTCAGCCTTAGCTTTCATTTCCGCTTCCAATTGGGCCCTTGCCATAGCCAACGCTTCTTGTTGGATAGTTTCCCGATTACCGACGGCTTTTTGAACGTTATATTCCGAGACGATTTTTACAAATCGAAAGATTTCATAAACTAAGAAAGCAAAACATGGAACCACGATAAAAATGAAGAATCCCCATGGACCGATTAAGAACTCAACGACGCCACCGGCGCCAGCCCAGACCGTTCCGTTCCAAGTACCTAAAACAGCACTTTCCGAAACCGGTTCTAAATCCTCACCATCACTGGCATCGCCTTTTGTGTAGAAATGATAGTACCCATTACCGTCGATGACAATACGGGTAATCCTATGGGAGTTCAAAACCGGATCCGTATCAGGGTTAGAATCTTTATCGAACAGATAAGTAATAACATCTCCGACTTCTAACGTGCTAAAATCGAAAGTATCATAATCGATTACAGTAACAAAAATAATATCACCCTCGGAGAAGGTCGGTTCCATTGATCCGGAAACAACTTTCATCCCCGTTTGCCCAAAAATCTCTGTTACTTGATCATTGCGTTTTGAGGTAAGAGAAATAACGGCATAAATGGCAACAATAGCTAATACAACCCAGAAAATGATATTTCCGACGGTTTTTAAGGTTATTTTTTTCTTATTAATAGTGGATTCCATAAAACACGCTCCTTAAAGGCTAATATTTTCTATTACACCATATTATATAGTAAATTGAAAATTAATTCATCAATTTTTTAAGAAATAATTGGCGATTGAGATGTTTTTATGGGATATTCCCTGATATAGCGATTGACTTTCCCAAAGCCGTCAGGAAAAAAAGGACGATTTTGGGAAAAACAACCCCTTAGACTAACACAACTTAGGTTTTAACCCTAAGTTGTGTTAATATATTTGGGTTTTTGATTTTTAAAAGAAAGAAATTACACGATAACTGCTTTTACAGTAAAATCAAATGCGAATGAGAAAGTGGCTCCAAGGATATTGTTTGTGCAGTCGAAGTCCCAGCCTTCAATCCAAATCCGAACCGTTACCATTTGTGGAACGTTGGCGGTTAATTGAACAACTGTGGCAGCCGATGCTAAAGTTGCTGTTGATTCGACTTCATCGGGAGTGCCCGATGACTGATAAGATAACTCCTGTAATGCCACCAACGCGGTCTCATAGGTAGAATCAATGATATTATCGGCGGGGGTAGTAGAATATCCCGTTTGTCCTTCTAAGAATTCAAAATCATAATCCTTGTCAAAACCATATATTTGCGCATCAGCAGTACTTACAGTGGTGGAAAGACGAACCGCATCAACGACAGTATTTTGCCAAATCGTTCCCGTTGTAGCTGTAACTGTCAAATCCTTCAAGGCAACCGTCACAGTGTTATCCTGAGAAAGCAACCAGACACTGAACTGCAAGTATTGCCCCGGTGTTGTTTCATTGTCTGAATAAGACGCCGCAGATACGCGGTCACTTTGAAGGAAAGATTCACCATCTAAAGTAGTTACAGGAAGCATCTTGATATTACCAAATTCATAGATTCCCGTAAAATCACTGTTATTCAAAACCGATGAGTAAGACTCCGGGTCATCAAGCATTGTTTTGTTGGTCACATAGTCGTATCCATCATCGAGTAAAATCAACAATGAAGTATCCGTCTCGACCCTTAACTGAATCGCACTAACGGCTGAATTTTGGCCAATGGTAAACCAGGCATATGTGGTTCCAATTGTCACGATAAATGCAAATACGGTGATGATACCCGCAAGCAAAATTTTCGTTTTAAATGTCTTCATCAAATATTACCTTCTTTGCATATAATTTAGTATTCGTAGTAGCATTTTTTCTATCAATTAATTAGTCGGCGTTTTTGATTTCGAAAGCGAAAGCAATGTCAAATTTGGATGCTAAAATAGCATTGGTCATCTGCGCGTCCCAGCCTTCAATATAAATCCGGACCGTGATAAGCGTTGGTGTATCTGCCGTTAAAGCGGCTAACGTAGTTGCCAAAGTTTTATCAGCCACCGAGACAAATTCCTCGTCTGTCGCAGAATCAAATAAAGCATGATCATCAAGCAAAGCATCAATTTGAGCTGTTGTTAAAACAAACGGTGCGAACGCATCGGGATCAGTGGGACCGCCGTTCATGCCACTCGTGAATGCAAAACCGTAATCAGGATTGATACTATAAATCTTGGCTGTGTCGGCAGTTGGCACATCTTTGACTTGAGAACGCCAAACGGCGACATTGACAGCATAAATGACATTGTCTTGAGCGGCAAGCAAATTATCTTCCGGATCGTAAGTGATTGCTAAATCCGATAAAATAATATTTTCTGCATTGACTTGGGCCATTAACCAAAATTTTAATTCAATGAAATCGCCTTCATCATCATTGCTATCAGTTGTTTCTGTTAAGGCTTTTGTCAAGATGTTCATCGTCTTAAGCGACTTGCCGTTTAAGGCCATGTATCCTGACTCTGCTGCTGTAACGGGAGCTAATCGCCAATTAAGCAAATTCTGATATCCAGGAAACAAAACGACAGTATCTTCTGCATAACTCGTCGATGCAAGAATGTCCGCTTGTGTTAGGGAATTCTTGTATGTCGAAGCGTCAAGCAAGCTCGCTTCATCAGCGGCTAGCTTGAGGGGATCAGTTCCGATGTACTCACCTTTAAACACCCGAATTAGCAGGGATTCTCCGGATTGAACATTGATTGTCATCGAATCGACATTAACGGTATTGGAGATTGTAAACCAGGCATAGGTTGTTCCAAATGATGCAGCAATCGCAAATATAAGAACTAACCCCGTTAAAATAACTTTAGTTTTTAGACTATTCATACCGGTTTCCCCCTTAAAAAATGATTGTTAATGCAAAGCATTTTAAATTTGATGAATTATTATTGTTGAAGTGTGAATTTAAAATTGACTGTGAAGATAGCAGCTAAGATAGCATTGGTGCATTGTGCATCCCAACCTTCGATATAGATTCTTACAGTAACAAGAGTCGGCACATTCTTAGTTAAAGTAGCAATCGGGTCAGCGCCGGCTAAAGTGTAAGCAAAGATGTCGGCAGTATCTGCTGTTTCACCGGTTTTGTAATATTCTTCTTGGGCAGCCAGTAAACTAGTTTTGCTAGCGGTTAAAATGGAGTTATTGGTTGCTGTTCCTGAATCATAACCACGCATTCCAAGTGTGAAGGCAAAATCATAATCATTATCCAATCCGAAAGTTACAGCTGCTGGAGATGCAACAGGAGTATCTCCGTCTGCAGCTTTCCAAATCGCTAGCTTAACAGCATTAACAACAGCGTCTTGAGCGCCTAAGGCGTTAGCGGCTGTGATAGTTAAACCTTCAAGCGCGATAGGAAGATCAACTGTACCTTGGTGTAAAAGCCAGAAACTGATATCGATGACTTTTCCGGTAGCGGCATTGATATCCGTTGAAGGAATAGCGGCATCAATTGGCGTAAATTCCTTGGTATCAATATTCATTGTGTTTAAAGCATATCCGTTGATTGTAGTTCCACTAAGAGAAGCGGTTGCGGTAACGGGACTAAGTCTCCAAGCATTTAGATTTGTGTATAGGGCTACCGCTGTGATGTCGGTCTGTGTTAAGTTGGATTTATAAGTCGTCGCATTAAGCAAAGTGGGGTCGCTGGTTGGTCCTGTTTCGCCATTATAGGGACGGATCAATAAACCTTCTTGCGTTCCAACATTCATTTGAATTGAACTAACAGAAACAGTATTTGATACGGTGAACCAGGCATAGGTCGAGCCAATCGTGGCGACCAAAGCGAACATTAAAACGATTGCTGATAAAATTACTTTTGTTTTTAAAGACTTCATAATTAATTCTCCTTTTTCTATTTTTTCTATTTTTTTGTTTTTTTGTAGACAATGTCAGTATTAATACGGGGCATACTTGTTCGGATCTGGGACAGTAAATTCCATTGCGAGTTTGATGCCACCGCCCACAATATTCAAATTGTGATCTGCATCTTCACCTTCAAGCCAAAGAATTACGGTGACACGAATTGATTCACCCGGTTGTAGGTACCCGCTTCGTGCTTCATTAAAAAACTCATGATTCAATACTTGTGTTTCACTGTAAAACGGAGTAGTTTCCGGCTCAGGAAGCCCGGCATCAGGATTATCATTCCTTGTTGTCTGAACTCTGGCATAGGTTGTGGCGGAATAATCATCGTTGACTCCATCAAAAATCACACGAATCCTAACGGCTTCTTCTGCGCCTCTTGAAGCAGAAATCACATCGATACTACCAATCAGATCGACGGCGATAGTTCCGCCATTCCGAACATAAAAGGTGTAAACCAAGTAAGATTCACCGCTATTGGATCCATCCACTGATGAAAGAATCTCATCGCTGGGAAGACAGACTTCATTACCAATCGGTTTTGAAGAATAGATGGTTCCACAAAGTGAAGTCATTCCGTCGGTACTGTCGATTTGAGGTGCGGTTAACCTTGTACTACCATCGGCTTGGTCAAGGGATTCATAGAGTTGAATCCCAGCTTTGAAAGCCATTTCGTCAACAGTAAATGTAAAGTTACCAACCTTTTCGCCATAATACGAAATTGCAAAGATCATGAAGGACAAAATGGCACTGATGGCGATTCCCAAACGACTGGCCTTGGCGATCTTCGCTACCCTTGAGGCATGTAAGATCTGTTCTGCTAATCTAGCTTTTTGGCCCATATCGTCAGTTGATCCCCTCCGTTCCCCCTTTGTCCTAATATCGGGTGGCTTAAGAAATAAAAAAGCCACTATCCGATTTCGATTTGGTCATTTCCTTATTTCAAAGAAACACAGATCTCCCTTGAAATAAAAAAACGCCCTCATCTTAAACAAGATAACGGCAACTGGCTACCATCGATTATCGAAGGCCCTTTAGCTTTGCGTCACTAGCTTTCACTAGTTTTGCTATTTACGCTGTAATTATATTACACGCGGTTCCTCTTGTCAAGGGATATTATCTAATTTTTTTGTTTTTTTTAATGTTTTTTTAAATTGAAATCCACGTACTAAGTACGTGCTTATTTGGTAATCTCTGCCAAATGCTCAAATGACCATGGAGTTTTCTTAAACAGTTGTGCCGTTTCTTCGGCGGATTTCGGTTGACTAAAGTAATATCCTTGCAAAAAGCGAACGCCTTTTGAGTTCATCAATTGAATCATTGTCTCATCTTCAATGCCTTCAGCGATAACAACTTTTTGCATTTTAAGCGCAGCCGAGATAACTCGATCGATTTTGGATGCTTCATCGAAATCATTGACAATTTTCATCACGTCTTCGCGGCAAATCTTAATGATATTGCCATGAACCCGTTCAATATCCGTAGCGAGTTCAAATTGATCACCAAGATCATCGATTGCAACTCGGAAACCATATCGCCGAAATTCCGATAAATTGTTAACAGCTGTTTGATTCTTAATAACCGTATAGTAATCAATAATTTCCAAGCAGAACGATTCCGAATCAAAATGATATTTCTTGACTATGTCAAAGAAGGCTTTAGCTAAATTCTCTGTCATCAGTTGTTTCGGAGATAGATTAGTGGAGATG
>JAQWBC010000201.1 GCA_028707415.1 Candidatus Izemoplasmatales bacterium | reverse complement strand
AAAGAACGAGATTGATAAAATGGATTCTGATATTAATTCTATGAAAGTAGAAATAATTGAAATGGACTCTCTTCTTATTGTTTATGATGAAAAAACAAAAGACTTAAGCTTCCAACTTGCCAATCTTTGGCAATCATTGCCCCTGGACTGACAACCAGTAAAAACGCTCTTATTAGCCGAACCTCACTATTGCCACAGGTCGAATTAGAACTTCCCACTAAACTAATCGGTACTAATTCCACTGATTCAATAAAATCGGGGTTGATTTTCGGCCACGCAGGGATGATTGATGGGATTGTTCGTCGGATAAAAAACCAGATTGGTTCCGAAAACATTCCCGTTGTAATTACTGGAGGTCATGCCAAATTAATATATCCGCATTGTTCTGAGAAAATGGACATAGATGAAACCCTAATTATTAAAGGATTATTACTGGTATATAAACGCAATATCTCGAAAAGTCGATAACGATTCACAAGAAGAATGTACGGTTCATCTGTGCATTTTTTATTCAAATGGTCATTTGGTGTTGTGAAGTGAGGTGCATCAATGAAAAAACTAATCTTAATTGATGGAAATAATATACTGTTCCGATCCTATTATGCTACTGCCTCAATGGGCAACTTGATGAAGAATAGTCAAGGCATTTACACTAATGCTGTTTATGGATTTGTCAATACCATCCAGGCTTTAATTAGTCGTGATTTTACGCATATCCTCGTTGCTTTTGACTGCAAAGGCAAGACTTTTAGACACGATAAATTTGAAGCATATAAAGGAACTCGAAAAGAAGCTCCCGAAGAATTAATAATGCAAATGCCCTTAGTAAGAGAATATCTTGATGCCGCCGGCGTAGCGCGTTACGAACAGGATCATTTCGAAGCAGATGATATTATCGGTTATTGCGCAACAAAATTTGATACTGATTTCGATAGCATCGAAATCTTTAGTAATGATCATGATATGTTACAATTGTTATCGCCGAAAGTTTCACAGGTTATATCAAAAAAAGGATTGTCGGAAATTGATGTTTTCACTAATGACAATATCGTAGAAAAATTAGGGATTCGACCCGATCAAATGGCGGATTATAAAGGGCTGGTTGGAGATGCTTCCGACAACATTCCGGGAATTCCCGGAGTTGGAGATAAAACCGCAATTAAACTGTTGAGTGAATATCAGACCTTAGAAAATGTTTTTGCCCATGCGACGGAGCTAAAAGGAAAACTTGGAGAAAAGGTAGTTAGCTTTCAAGAACAAGCTCGCTTTTCTAAAGAAATGGCGACGATCATTCGCGATTTCCCTAATGAAATCAAAATAGACAATCTGGAGTATAAAGGTCTTAACTACAATCGTTTGAAGGTTTTTTTGGTGAAAATGGAGTTTCGCACCATTCTGCAAAAACTGGAAATATCGATGCCAAGACAACCACAAACAAAAGCAGAATATCGCTTAGTAAAGACCGCTGCTGAATTGGTCGGTTTGCTTGATGGACCGGCCGCATTACATCTCGAACTGTTTGGTAATAACTACCATACCGCTAAAAAAATTGGTTTTGGTGTGCAAAACAATCATGGCAAATTTTATATCGATTATGATGTTATTCACCATTCGGAATATTTACAATCATGGCTTGCAAATCCCGATATGAAAAAGGATGTCTATGATCTCAAACAGACAAAAGTGGCGTTGATGTGGGATGGTTATGATTTGAATGGTGTTCGATTCGACCTCCTTTTAGGTGCTTATTTGCTTAATCCTAATCTCGCGAAAGATGATTTTAGAAACGTTATCTCCGCATTTGATTCTGACATTGTCCAATATGACGAAGAAATTTATGGTCGGGGCGCCAAATATGTTTTACCAGATGATCAAAGTCTTATTTATCGGCACATTGTTAACAAGGTTAATGCTATTGCCATCTTGAAAACAACAATTCTCGATAAAATTGCCATTAATGATCAAATGTCTCTGCTTAACGATGTGGAAATTCCTTTAGCGGCGACGTTAGCAAAAATGGAATTTGCAGGAATAGCTATCGATAGTAATACATTGCAAGATTTTGGATTGGGGTTAATCACAAGAATTCAGACTTTAGAAAAATCGATTACGGTAATTGCGGGCGAGGATTTCAATATTAACAGCCCAAAACAACTGGGAGTTATTCTTTTTGAAAAGTTAAATCTTCCTTATTATAAAAAGAATAAGAACGGATATTCGACTGACGTTAGTGTTTTAGAACAGTTAATCGGTTTTCACCCGATCATCGAAAAAATCATGGAATACCGTACTTTGACAAAACTATATTCAACTTATTATGAAGGCATTAAAACGGCATTGGATATGAAAAATGATGGGAAAGTTCATACCATATATAAACAGACAATTACGCAGACGGGTCGGCTCTCTAGCGTTGAACCTAACTTGCAGAATATTCCCGTCCGCACGGACGAAGGCAAAGAGATTAGAAAAATATTTGTGGCCGAACTGGGATATCTGTTATATTCAT
>JAQWBC010000200.1 GCA_028707415.1 Candidatus Izemoplasmatales bacterium | reverse complement strand
TCCACAGTTATCACTCGAGGATTTGGTAAAGATGGCTCAAGAGATGCCTTGTGTCCCCAGATATGTCTTAAACCCCTACCGCACCCCTAAAAAATATCAATCATGTGATCAAGAACGAATTAATGTCCCCCCTTATTCGGAAAACCAAATCACCGAATTTGCCGAGACCGTTAAATTGTATCAACCCGATGTCGTTTTAATGTTTTAAAAGAGTCCGCTTTTCGCGAACTCTTCTTTTTTTATTCTACTTGTTTTTTCTTGCATCCAGCAACCAAATTAACAATAATCAGTGGTAACAGAAGCCCTATCGGTAAAACCAGAAGCCCCAGTTCTAAACCTGCTATAATCATAAGCACGGTCGCTAAAATAATCGGCCATCGCTTATAGTTAGCATAACCGAGCCATTGCAGTAATAACGCCAAAAAGATAATTATTTCATGAACTATAATAAAGTATAAATATAACGCTCCGAAAACCGGATACTCAGCTAACGAATCTCCCTCAGAGATGTAATATGGGATTGAACCAATAAAATATACCGTTAACAGAATTGAAACACTCATCATCCATTTGTTTCGTTTATCCATAGTATCTCCCCCTATTTTGATTTTATGCGAAATAATTCCTTTTGTCCACCCACTAAGTCAGTGTTTTTTTAATATCTTATTCATTTTTATAATTATGCAAAAAAAAGTGAACAAACATCGTTTGTCCGCTTTTGTTTTCAGCTGGTGGAAGGGGACGGTTTCGAACCGCCGAACCCATAGGGAGCAGATTTACAGTCTGCCGCGTTTAGCCTCTTCGCTACCCTTCCATGTATTGCCATAAATTATCGGCTATTACATTATAACAAAACCATTTTTAAAATGCAAGTTTTAAAACGGGATTTTCAATGATTATCAATATGCAAAGTCAACGCTTCAATAAGCATGGAATGTTGAGTTTACATTGAAAGTAAAAATTTTTTATTATCATTGCGTTTTAGTCAAAAAAGCGATGTTGACAATCATATCAAAGACAATTTTTGGACGAATGGTTATTCGATACCAATCAAAAACCATTGAAAAAAGTCAAAAGAGAAATGCATGATTCCTGGAGCTAAGATGTTATTGTGTTGATCAAAAAAATGTTGGAAAATCACATGCACAAAACACAAGATGATATGATAAGTGCCATTTATCGCAAAATATTGCATGACGTCGCCCTCAAATGACATCGATTTGAAAGGCATATGCATCAAAGAAAAGAACAAGGCTGTTAATATTATCGTGATGGTTTGATTTTTAATGAGCCCTTTTAATCTAGAATTGATGAACCCTCGGAATGTCACCTCTTCAAAGAAGGCGACCACGATCAAGAAATAAAGGGCTTTATTCAGCGATTTTTGCCAGTCGCTTTGGATTGATATATCCCCTTTTATCCAATGGATTATCAAAAACACTATAATAAAAACAACTGAATAAAAGAGTCCAAGTCGAAGCGATTTTTTTTCGTTTTTGCTTGTTAATCCGACTGAAGACCATTTTTGTTTTCTTATCTTAAGAAAAACCGCGATTAGCAAAAGAAAAAAGCCTCCAAAGCCTAATTGGGATACTAGTAAAAAACTATCGGATATGTCTCTCCCATATCGACCAATATCAAAATAAAGATTCATCAATAGAACATATCCAAAGAACATTAGGCAGATAAAAAAAAGCGAAAAAACCCCATCAATCCAGTCATATTTTGGTTTTTCCACCTGTTGTCTTCCTGCTTTCCAAAAAAAACCATCTTGTCACTAATGTTTTATCTTGAAAATAGATAAGAATTTTGTCTAGATGCTTTTGTTTTGTCCATAATAATGAGCAAACTAACTTGATGCAGTTGTATTATTTCTTAGGTGAATGAACAATCAAAGGAACCATCATTTCATCGAAAAGGATACTTGCGTGTTGTCCTTTCATAGCAATTGGATATTCCAAAAGTTGAAAGTAATAATGGCCAATCGCAATCGCAAGATAATCTCCAAGAAACTCCCGAAACCGCGGATGAGAAATGCCATGACCGAACCAACCTTTTTGAATTACTTCATCAGCAGAATATAATACATACTTATTCTTAAAATGTTTTTGAAAACGTGATACAAAAATTTCCTTTTGATCCGGTTTGATGAAAAACGCTGTCATCCGCGATTCCACAGATGGCTTATGTAAAAATGTTTCCTCAAGATCGGGGTAATTTTTTAGTGGTAATGGTTTAACCGCCACTTGTCCATGATCAGCAATTACAATCACGATGGTATCATCAGTTAAAGATTCAATCATCCGTTGATATGCTTCATTAATTTGACGAACCATCAGCTTTGCTTCCCTCGAAGATGGTCCGTATTGATGCATTATCGTATCAAGTTTATCCCAATAAGCATAAATGAAATTTTTCCCCGGGGTTTGTGTGGTTTTGATAATTGCTTGACATAGTTTTTCAACTGTATCATGCTCCGGAATCCGAAAAGCGGGAAATAATTCGTGCGTTT
>JAQWBC010000025.1 GCA_028707415.1 Candidatus Izemoplasmatales bacterium | reverse complement strand
GAATCTTCGGTTCAAAACCGGGCGATGCTCAATGGATTTCCTGCCGTTAACCATGGCGTTGAAGGGTGCCGAAAAGTTATGGAATCTGTCGGAGTTCCCATTCAAGCGCGTCATGGTACGCCCGATGCCAGATTGCTTGCAGAAATCATCCACGCTGCTGGTTGGACATCCAATGAAGGCGGAGGAATTTCCTATAACATTCCTTATGCCAAAAGCGTTTCTTTGGAAACTAGTATTCGTAATTGGCAGTATTGTGATCGATTGGTCGGATATTACGAGGAACATGGTATTCATATTAACCGTGAACCTTTTGGCCCTTTGACCGGAACACTGGTTCCTCCTTCTATTTCCAATTGTATCTCGATAATTGAAGCGTTGTTGGCAGCTGAACAAGGCGTCAAGAATATAACGGTGGGATACGGAATGGGTGGCAATTTAATTCAAGATATCGCTGCTATTAGAACTTTACAAAAACAAACCGATGAATATTTACTTAAATCTGGTTATCATGATGTTATCGTTACGACCGTGTTTCATCAATGGATGGGCGGGTTTCCCGCCGATGAGGCCGAAGCAACCGGATTAATCGCGATGTCATCAATGGTTGCGGCTTTGTCTAAAGCAACGAAAATGATTACTAAAACTTCTCATGAGTCGGTAGGTATTCCGACTAAAGAAGCTAATGGTTTAGGGGTTAAAACGTCAAAATACGTTGTGACTATCCTTCAAGATCAAACTTTTCCTGATTGTGATAAACTAACTGAAGAGATGATGCAGATTGAACGTGAAGTCGATTGTCTGATGGACTGTATCATAAAAGTCGGCGAAGGCGATTTAGCTCAAGGTGTTGTTAAAGCTTTTGAGCAAGGGTTAATTGACGTTCCGTTTGCACCAAGCAAGTATAATGCCGGAAAAATATTGCCGGCAAGAGATAATGAAGGCAATATTCGAATTCTCGAATTTGGTAATCTATGTTTTAACGATGCAATCAAACAATTTCATTCTGACAAAATTGCCCAAAGGGCGGCTTTCGAACATCGGCCTGTCTCATTTCAGTTGACGATTGATGACATCTATGCGGTCTCAAACGATCATCTGATTGGACGGCCGAATTCGAAACATTAAAGCGGGGATATGGATATACTATGAAAATAAAAAATATTATTTTGACTCCTTCCTTAACCGGTTTTTATTTTGATGATCAAAAAGCTATCAAAAAAGGCGCAACCAACGATGGGTTTATGTATGTTGGTACGCCTTTAACTTCCGGTTTTTCCCAAGTTCGGCAAAAAGGAGAAGCAGTGTCTGTTCAGATTATTGCTGAGGATGGTACTATTGGCGCCGGTGATTGTGCTGCGGTCCAGTATTCCGGTACGGGCGGTCGTGATCCATTGTTTTTAGCTGCGACATTCATCCCTTATCTAGAAGAAAATGTCGTACCGTTGCTGATGGGTGAGGAACTTGATTCTTTTCGTCGATTGGCGGAAATGATCGATCATTTGATTATCAATGGCAAGAAATTACACACGGCCATCCGTTATGGTTTATCACAAGCCTTGCTTGCCACAGTTGCAAATGTGAGAAAATTGACGATGGCTGAAGTCGTTCGTCAAGAATATCATATTTCAGAAGGAAAATATCAAGCGGTACCGATTTTTGGTCAGACCGGTGATGAACGTTACACAAACGTTGACAAAATGATTCTTAAAGAAGCCGATGTTTTGCCCCATGCATTAATCAATAATGTTGAAAAGAAACTTGGAAAAAACGGTGAGTTATTGCTTGAGTATGTTAAATGGTTGAAGAACCGGATTGAAACTTTCCGGAATCGAAACGATTATCAACCGGTTTTTCATATTGATGTCTATGGGACAATTGGAATTGCTTTCAACTATGATTATGATAAAATCATTGAATACTTGCTTTTGTTGGAAACGGCAGCTAAACCCTTTATTCTTCGGATTGAAGGACCAATCGACACCGGAGACCGTGAAGGCACCCTTCAAGGTCTTAAATTAATTACATCACGATTAGATGCGATTGGTAGTAAACTTGAGATCGTCGCCGATGAATGGTGTAATACGTTAGAAGATATTCAAGAATTTGCCGATGAAAAGGCCGGGCATATGCTCCAAATCAAAACCCCTGATTTAGGCGGGGTAAATAACGTTATTGAAGCGATTATATATTGCAACGAAAAGCATATTGGTAGTTATTGTGGTGGAACTTGTAATGAGACGGATCTATCTGCGAAGGCGACAACCAATATCGCAATCGCTTGTCGAGCAAATCAATGTTTGGCAAAACCGGGCATGTCTTTTGATGATGGTTATATGATTGTCCGTAACGAGATGAACCGTGTCATTGCTTTAGCAAATTCACGTCAATAATTCGATGAAAGAAGGAATCATCATGCTAACCGGAATTGCTGGAACATTGGAATCAAATGATGCGATGATTACTGTAACCCCGGCGGATAAATTGACAATTGAAGTCAAAAGCGTTGTCGACGCCTTTTATCACGACCAAATTGTTAAAGTAATCAAAGATACCCTATTTGATAGTAAAATCGCAAATATATCGGTAATGTGTCAAGATAAAGGGGCTTTGGATTATACGATCCGAGCACGACTTTTGACGGCGATTTCACGAATGGAGGAACAAAATGGTTAGAAGTATGTTGTTCATTCCTGGCAATAACCCGGCAATGTTGCAAAACGCCGATGTTTTTGGTGCGGATGCGGTCATTATCGATTTAGAAGATGCGGTCAGTATCCAAGAAAAAGATGCAGCTAGGATTTTGGTGAAAGCTTATCTTGAATCAATTGATCATCCGCCAATGAAGATTTATATCCGGATTAATGGTCTTGACACCACCGATTATGAAAAAGATTTACAAAGTGTCGTAACCGATCAAATTGATGGAATTGTTCTTCCTAAAGCCAAAGTATGTGATGTCGAGAGACTATTAACGTTGCTATATAAAATTGAATCTGAGACACATATGCAAAAAATAATCGGAATAATTCCGATTGTCGAAAGCGCAAAATCAGTATTGGAAATCGAAAAATTAGCAGCTCTTTCGCGAATTCAAGGAATGCTTCTTGGTGCTGAAGATTTATCGGCTGACATGGAATTAATGCGAACAATTACCGGAACTGAAATCGAATACCCACGGGCTCGGATGGCTTTTGCATGTAAGGCTTATAAAATCGATGCCATCGACACACCATTCACTGACACCTCTGATAATTTGGGTTTAATTGCTGATTGTCAAAAAGCTCAAAATTTGGGTCTTAATGCTAAAGCAGCAATTCATCCTAATCAACTTGAGACAATTCATGATGTTTTTTCGCCATCGTTGCAACGAATCGAGTGGGCTAAACGGGTTTTAAAAGCCGCCAAAAAAGCTGATGATCAAGGGTTGGGAGTTTTTAGTCTTGACGGTAAAATGATTGATAAACCGATTATTGAACGGGCCACAAAAATCATGGAATCCGCTAAAAGATATCGGTTATTGCCGGTGGAAAATGCTTAATACCTTAGGTAGGGTCGTGCCGGATACGGAAAGGGGATTCATATCCGCGACCAACTATCAATCCCAAGAGCGCATCTTAATCCCCGAGAAAGCAGTGGTCGATAAACCGGTTTTTTTGGGTTCAATCAAGGCAATATTTGACCAATACCATATAACTGATGGTATGACCTTGTCTTTTCATCATCATCTTCGAAATGGTGATCAGGTTCTTAATCAAGTTTGTCGAGAAATACAAATTCGCGGAATTAAGAATTTAACTATCGCTCCATCTTCCATATTCCCTAATAACGCTATTATTGCGGAACTCATTGAGGCGGGAAATATTACCAATATTCGAACAAACTACATCAATGGTCCGGCAGCGATACCGATTGATCAGGGTAAGTTAAAAGGACTACTGTTAATGGATACTCATGGCGGGAGAGCTCGCGCCATTGAAAGCGGCAATCTGAAGATTGATGTTGCAATTCTTGCTTGCCCTGCTGTTGATTATGACGGTAATGGATCAGGTACTGAGGGTTTATCGGCTTGTGGTACCCTCGGATATGCGCAAAGCGATTTGCGTTACGCTGCGAAAGTTATCCTCATCACTGATACTCTCGTCAATCGAGTTAAGCAAATCGATTTTGATGGAAAGTATGTCGATGCCATAGTAAAAATCGATTCGATCGGTGACCCAGAGGGCATTGTATCCGGCACCACTAAAATTACTAAAGACCCTGTCGGGTTAAAAATTGCTCGCGATGCGGCTGCCTTTCTTTACCAAGCAGGAGTAATTAAACCGGGTTTTTCAATGCAAACCGGCGCTGGTGGTACCTCACTTGCGGTAGCTTATCAAGTTCGCAAAATGATGATTCAAAACCAGATTCATGGTTCTTTTGCTTCGGGGGGGACCAATGGATATTACGCTGATATGTTAAAGGAAGGCTGGATTGATCAGATATATGATGTCCAGTGTTTTGATTTAGATGCAGTCAAATCATATCGTGATAATCCTCGTCATTTGGCTATTTCTGCTTCAAAATATGGCAATCCCTTTGAAAAGGATCCGATTGTTAATCAACTTTCTTTTGTGGCTTTAGGAGCAACAGAAATTGATCTTGATTTTAATGTTAATGTCACAACTGACTCTTTGGGCCGGTTGATTGGTGGCAGCGGTGGGCACGCCGATACTGCTCACGGGGCAGCGGTTACTATTATTACGACGACACTTGCAAAAGCTCGATTACCAATCATTAAAGAACGAGTGACAGCGATAACGACTCCAGGAGAAGATGTCGATGTTTTAGTTACGGAACGGGGAATTGCAATTAATCCCAGACGGACTGACTTGATAGATAAAATGAAAAATTCTCAACTTACAATTATGACTATTGATGAATTGATGGCAATATCGCATCAATTATCGGGGATTCCTCAAGCAATAAAAAAGCCTGGTAAAGTGACGGGATTAATTGTATATCGCGATGGAACGATACTTGACCAACTTTATCAAAGATTATAAGCCTTTCTTGATGGGAGGAATAAATCATGATAATTAAGCAAGCTTTGCTGGATGGTGAAATTGCAAAAGTCAAAGCTTTTTTATTGACTAATGATTTACGCTTTGACGAACGCGTTACCGAAACTTTATATATCGAAGTAGGTAATCAGATTATTGGAACGGTTTCGCGAACTGACTATCTCATTGAGTGTTTGGCAGTTGACAAGTTATACCGTGGGGAAAATATTGCGGGATTACTTACTGATGCCATTCTTTCTTCAATGCGTAAGGAGCGAATCTATCACTACTTTGTTTACACTAAAACCGAGTACATTCCTATTTTTCAAGCAATGAATTTTCGCCTTTTAGCAAAGACAGACAATGTCTGTATTTTTGAAGGTGGGTCGGAATCAATCGACTCGGAAATTGCTGAATTACGGCACCGAATTGAAAATAAATGGTCAATATCCATGCTAGGTAATGATTTTGGTGCGATTGTAGTCAATTGCAATCCCATTACGATGGGTCATTATCAATTAATTGAATATGCGGCTAAAAAACATGACCATCTTATTGTTCTGGTTGTCGAAGAGGATTTTTCTATGTTCACTTACCGGGAACGATTTGGTTTAGTGTGGTTAGCTTTGGCGAATCTTGAGAATGTCATTGTTTTGCCTTCCACAAAATATATAGTTTCAAATTTAACTTTCCCAGGATATTTTCTTAAATCAATGGATGAGCGCGAAGAAGAACATGCAAAACTAGATGCTCAAATTTTTAAATCTTTCTTTTTAAAGGGACTTTGTATTGCCAAAAGATATGTTGGAACGGAAACTGATCAGTTCATGATTAAGTATAATAACATTTTGAAAACCACCTTGGATGAACGGTTGGAAATCATCCCTCGATTTCAGGTTGATGGCATCAATATCAGTGCTTCTGTTGTTAGAAAATTGATCTTGGAAAACCGGATTGATGATGCATTAAGGTTAGTTCCCCGAGCAACATGGGGGATGTTTCGGGCTTTAGCTCAGGAAAAATATGAACAGTCTCGCCGATAATATTCTAGCTGATCGCGAGAAGCGGAGGCATTTTGTATCTCAGGTAATCACTGTGGGTAAGACAGTTGTAGTTTTAAAAGCCAACATCCCCGGCCCCGAAAAAAATATTCAAGAAGTAAAAGTAATGCTTAACTTAGTTCGAGCGACTTTACCGTTTCCCGATATTGAAGCCATTCATTTTCTTAATGGCGCGGACGGTGAAGCAATTGTTTATGTTTTGAATGATTCCGATACTTCAAAAATCAAACGACAAACGATGCAAATTGAAGAAGAAACTAGTTTGGGACGACTCATCGATCTGGATGTCTATGGAATTAATCAAGCTGCTTCACAAAGCCGTCACGATTTACGTAAATGTTTTATTTGTGAACAACCGGCTTTTGTATGTAGCCGAAATCACACACATTCGTTAACTGAATTGCTTGGCTTTGTTCGCAAAACGGTTCGCTTGCATCTTATGACAATCTGTCAAACAACAATCGGTAATGCCATTGACGATGAATTAAAGTTAAGTCCTAAATTTGGCTTGGTCACACCGTTTGATAGTGGATCGCATAGTGATATGAATTATCAATTAATGATTAAAGCTAAAGAAGCGATTATTCAACCGTTGACAGCGATGTTTTTTACCGGTTACGATGCTAACGGTTATGATAAATTATTTACTAGGGTTCGTCAAATTGGCTATGAAGCTGAGCAGATGATGATGAGAGCTACTAATAATGTCAACGCCTATAAAGGTTTGATATTCAGTCTTGGGCTCGCGATAACAGCTGCGGGATACACCATTGGGCACAACCTTTCTTTTTCATCGATTTTTGACTCAGTTCGCATTATGACCGAAAAGATTATGGACGAATTTTCCTCCGAAAATGGCAGTTTCGGGCTTGAAGCCTGGAAGCGGTATGGTTTTGGTGGTGCTCGTCAAGAAGCTTTTTTGGGATTACCTTCTGTCCAGATGGCATTACCAATATTGACTGATTTTTCCTCGAAAAATTTGATGATGACTCTGATTGCCATTATCAATAAATGTGAGGATACAGTCTTATTAAAACGATGTGGATCATTAGAAAATTATCATATTGCTAAACGAAAAATTGCATCAATTTATGAGTACGATGAATTGGTGATTGATAATATAACCGAGTGGTGCAAGCAAAGAAAAATCAGTTTCGGAGGTGCTGCCGATTTATTGGTTGTCACTTGTTTTTTGAAAAGGCTTCAAAACGTATATATATTTGCATAATTGACTTATTATTCATCAAAAAGAGGTGAAAAAATGGGTAAGAACCCCAGCATTATTGAGCGACTATTATTGAAAATCGACCAGTTAGCAAAATGGAAAAAGATACTGATGATTACGATCGCGATGCCAGCCATATATGCCCTGGTCTTTTTGACGGGGGGGATAACATATTCTTTTTCTCATACGATGTATTTGGTGATTATTTTTGCGGGGATGTCACTCGGTACAAACTGGGGCGCGATTATTGGAGCGATTGGTGGCATCGTATTAGGACCGCTCATGCCTCTATCAACTCCATTTGATGCCAATTTTGTCGGTTATGTTTGGCAAGAACCGGTTTTTTGGATATATCGAGCTTTAATATTTACCGCCGCGGGATCGGCGATGGGTTTATTCAGTACCATCTTAAGAAAAAAAATCATCATGATTACCGATATGTTATCACATAATTACGAGACGGGAATTCCCAACATTTATAGTTTATCCAATTTTACGGATAAAGATGCCCGCGAAGGTAAGGCGGTTGTAATAGCCATTTTAATTAATAATTTTGAAAACATTATTGAAAGGCTTGGCAATGATTTCTATAACCGCTTGCTTAATAAACTATACAATTTGCTAATTCACAAGTTGGATCCACAAACGACAATCGTTCAGGCGGCCAATAATAAGTTTTGGATAACGAGACCGTTCACAAGTTTTGAAAATGATATTAATCTGATCTGCGAAATTCTCAAACATCCGCTTTCGGTTGTTGGTATCCCTATTTACGCTGAATATGCGATTGGGGTCGATCAAATCGAAATGCAATCGGACTGCAAAGTGATCGACAGTTACCGACACGCGGATATCGCTGCCAAGGATGCACAAAGACGGAACATCACATATATGATTTATGACGATACATTATCGGATAAAAAGATCGGAATCGAACTATTGTCGACCTTTCTTCGGGCTTTGGAGGAAAACCAAACATTCTTGGTATTTCAACCGATTATTGATTTAAAAACGCTGAAAACAGTGGCTTTTGAAGCTCTCATCCGCTGGAATCATCCGGTTCATGGTTTGATTATGCCCGATCGATTCATCCCTTTAGTTGAAGAGACAAATTTAATCAATCAATTAACGGACTGGGTGCTTAAAAAGGCAATTGATAAAGAAATAGAACTTCAAAAAGATGGTTACAAGATTCCCATCTCCATAAATGTATCGGCGAATAATTTGTCTGACCCGGATTTCTTCACGAGAGTTCAATCGATGATTGAGCTTTCCCATATTGGACATCAGATGATTGAATTTGAAGTGACTGAATCGGCGATTATCGCTAATCTCGAAGATAATCAACGATGGATGAAAAAAATGATGAGTGATGGATTTACCATGTCACTTGATGATTTTGGTAAGGGTTATACATCATTAGCATATTTATCCCAATTTGATGTGAAAATAATCAAGTTGGATCAATACTTTATGCGCCATATTGTTGCTAGTGAGGGAGTAAAAACAATTGTTAAGTCAGCAATTGATCTTGCTCACAAACTGGGGTGTATGGTTGTTGCGGAAGGCATTGAAGATGAATTGGTTACGGCTATCTGTCAAGGGTTTGGATGTGACCTTGGTCAAGGTTACTATTTTGCCCGACCTTTGAAAGAAAAAGATTTAGACGCATGGTTAAAACGAGACAAAGAAAAATAAAATAATACTTTCTAAGACATGGATCGGTTCTTAATCAAAGAACCGATTATCTTTATAAATATTAACATGTTTTTTTCTTTGAATAAAACACATTTTATAGTAATTTCATCAAAGAATATGGTAAAATAGTTCTAGTGATTTGTCAACATTAATCAAATTTGATACCCGAAGGCGGTGAAAAAATGCCGATAATAGAAGCAATTAAAATAGCCGAAGCTCAAGCAGAAGAGTATCGTCGCGAAGCGATGGAACAAGTTCGTCTTTTAATGGATGAAACAAAAGCGTTGACTGAATCGACAGTGGCTAAGATGATGGAAGCCGCAGTCGATGAAGAAAAACAAATCCAACTTACCGTTCAAAAAGCGATTGAAGCCAAACGATTGGAAATTTTCGCAAGAGTCGATGCTGAAGATGATAAACTTATTGATTCTGCTAAAAAAAAGGAAAAGCAAACTGTGGATTTTATCTTGGGGAAGGTGATTGAATTATGATTGTCCCCATGAAGAAATTAAAACTTGTTGCCCTCAAAGAAGATAAAGAAAGATTGCTTGTGTCTTTGCAGCGATACGGCGAAGTGATGTTCACAAAATGCAATGAGGACATCAACACAGATATTGATGCGTCGAAAGAAGAAGCGTTGTTACAACGCGCCGAAAAATCACTTCTTTTAATCCGAAAATTCAAAGAAAAACAAAAAGGTCTTAGGAATCAAATCGAAGTTGATTATGATGAATTTAAAACTAATAACCCGATGCAAGAAGATTTGCTTAAGACAATCGAAAAAACCGATGAAGAAATAAACACGCTTAAACAAGAGAATATTACTCTTCAAGAAAAATTAGCTTTTTTTCTTCCCTGGGCAAGTTTAGAGATAATGCTTTCAGATTTATCGACGCCGCATGCGGCAATCATTCATACGGGCATGCTTGAAATTAGGAATTCCGAAGCATTTATGGACTTGATTGTCAAATACGGCGGGGAATTTCAAATCATCAGTATCTTGGGGTATTCCCAAGCAAGTGTATACGCATGTTATGAAGATGATGATACTGAAATTAAGGAACAGACAAAAAATCTCGGCTTTACTGAGGTAATCTTACCTTCAGAGAAAAAATATGTATCCGAAATTATTTTGAAATTACAAAATTCAATTACCAATAATCATCAGCAAATTGAAACCCTGGAATTGTCTTTAGCTGAATATGCGAACGAAACCGATAAAATCAAACTGTTTGCGGATCAAGCCGCCACAACGATAATGCGAAAAAAAGCTTTGATTCAGGAGACTATTGATACAGTTTATCTGGAAGGATGGGTTCGTAGCGATCGCCTTCAACGCCTCCAAAAATCAATTACCGAAGTAACCGATATTTACGATTTCGAATTGGTTGATCCC
>JAQWBC010000199.1 GCA_028707415.1 Candidatus Izemoplasmatales bacterium | reverse complement strand
CGCTCGCATGCGTCGCGGTTATCTATATCGAATTGCGCAAGAACACGGATGCAATAAATTGGCGCTGGGGCATCATTTTGATGACGTTATCGAAACGACGCTATTAAATATTTTTTACGCAGGATGTTATAAAACGATGCTTCCAAAAGTGAGATCAGAAAATTACAAAGGGATGGAAATGATTCGACCGATGTATCTAGTGAAAGAAACTGACATCATACGATTTATGAATTATAATCACTTGACAACGTCGACTTGCGGCTGTCAAATATCTGACGGAGTGGTTGATTCCAAACGGAAGGAAATGAAGGAACTTATTAATCAATTGCGGAAGACGGACAGCAATATCGACATCAATATATTTCGATCGGCCGAAAACGTCAATCTAAAAGCTATTCTTGGATATCATAATGACGATAAAGCCACTTCATTTCTTGAAGATTACTAATATTTTATCGGTTTAATGTGATGATATTGTCAGAAAAAACAGTCAATTACGAAAAGAAGCAACACATTCGCAAATGACTGTTTTCTTTTTTTTAAGTTTCACGTGAAACCTTATTTGCCCAAACAAAACCGAGAAAACAAAGTATGAATTAAAGCTTCGCTTCCGGTTTCACCAGTAATTTCGCCCAAAACCTCCCAAGATTTACGAATGTCAATCTCGATAATATCGACGGGAAATTGATTTTCGCAAGCCTTCAAAGCATCTTCTAACGCCGCTTTGGCTTCGCTGATTTTGCCAATGTGTCTGGAGTTAGCTAACAGCATCTGATTTTCTTTCAATAAAGACTCATCAATAAACAGTCGTTTAACCTCTGCCTCTAATTGATCCAAACCGATACTGTTTTTAGCGGAAATATCAATCATTTTTTCAAACTTGATATTGACATGTTTCCCAAGATCAATTTTGTTGCCAACAATGATTCGGATCTTTTTTTTAGTTAATTCTAGTAAATCGATATCTTCAGCGGTCAAAGACTGACTTTGATCGAGAACTAAAAGTACCAAATCAGCACCCTCCAAAGCAGTTTTAGCTTTTTCAATGCCGATTTTTTCAACGACATCATCGGTATTTCTGATTCCGGCGGTATCAACAAGATTTAAAATAACCCCGCCAAGATTCCATTCGCCTTCAACCAAATCTCTGGTTGTTCCAGAAACTTCGGTGACGATAGCCTTATCTTCTTTTAAAAGCGAGTTAAGAAGGCTTGATTTGCCAACATTTGGTTTTCCTAAAATGACCGTTTTAATGCCATCGCGAATAATCTTTCCAGTGGATGAATTATGTAAAATTACTGATAATTTTGCAATCAGCTTTTTGATTTCGGGGCGTAATATATTATTAGTCATAACCAAAGTGTCATCATACTCAGGGTAATCAATATTGACTTCAATTTTAGAAATCATATCCAAAATTGAAGTTTGAAGTTCGCCAATCATTTTTTTGATATCGCCGTGGAGGCCACGATTAGCTAAGCGTAGCTGCTGTTCAGTTTGGGCAGAGATTATATCCATTATACTTTCGGCTTGCGATAAATCAATACGACCGTTAAGGAAAGCGCGTTTGGAAAACTCTCCGTTTTCCGCCATTCGGCAGCCATTTGTAATTAACAATTCAACGATTTTACTAGGAATCATTACCCCGCCGTGGGTACTTATTTCGACAACATTTTCTCCGGTAAAAGTTTTTGGCTCCCAAAAAACCGAAACCAAAACTTCATCGATGATATTTTCATTATCGACGATATGACCATAGTGAACGGTGTGCGATTCCATCGTTGCCAGATCTTTGCCTTTAAATATTTTGTTTACAATCGCAAAGGCATCGCTTCCGGAAACGCGAATAACATTAATGGCACTTATTCCTTGAATGGTTGCAATTCCGACGATGGTATCATATAACATGGGCATCACCGTAAATATTCTAACATATATCGCAAAAATATTGTATAATACTTTTGGGTGAGTAAATTGAAACAATATAAAAAATCAATTAAGTTTTATATCATGTTATTTGTGACGACGTTCGCTATCCTTGGGGCTTATACTTTGTACAAATTACTGAGTGGCACTATTGAAACCGCCGATTATCTTAATTTGGGTCTTTTGCCATTTATTTTCACGCTTGTTTATTGGGGTGGAGATACAATCTTACAAAAAATCGCCAACCGTAAAAAGAAAGTAGATTATGAGGGGCGATTTTTGGATGCTATTGGCGAAAAAATGCGGGCCACAGACGATTTTATTATTGAGGATTATCGTCGCCTTCAAAATAATGTTAAGTTTCAGGATGCGTTGAAAATTGCCTTTTATATCTATCAAAATGGCGAAAATGAGAATATCAACTTAGATAAATTAGAACGGAAATTTGATCGACGTACTATTGAACATAAAGCAATGACTTACGCCATTATTTTTGTTAAAGAAAAACTTAATGAACTCGCAAAATAACCCTATAAATATACGTAAAAATCGAGTATAATATACTATGTGTAGTGGGTACTAATTTCCTTTATTACTG
>JAQWBC010000198.1 GCA_028707415.1 Candidatus Izemoplasmatales bacterium | reverse complement strand
TAATAATTCGAGAATGCGGACCCTTGCAGCATATCGCCTGTCGCCACGATAATAGTGTTGGCGACGTTCTCGTTCTTATCATGAAGGTATTTCCCCATTCTAGATAACGTTTCTAAATCTGAATAAGCCAGTCCATGCATATCATTAATCGAATATAATTCAATTGTTTGTACTGGATTATTCGTTGTAAGATTAGCAGTTGTTGGCTCAGTTGTTACATTATAACATGATAACAAAGTAATCGATAACAATGAAGTAAGCATTATTAATAGAATATTTTTCATCATTTCACTTCTTTCTTTTGATAACATTATATTATATCAAGAAAACCAGAAAAAAGGAAGAAACATTAATCGTCTCTTCCTTATTTATTATGCTTCTTCTTCTATAGCGAATAAAAGTTTATGATTTCGATGACAGTAGCTTTTGTTAAAAAGTTGAGGGGGTCATTCCCCGCGTAATCGCTGTTTTCAAGAACAAATGGATTGAATGGATTAGAACAAATAGTTTCTAAATCGTCAGTAAGAATATTGAGAACGATCATTGAGTCTAAAACAATACCTTGTGAAGTGCTATCTAATGCTTGAACCCCAGCAAGTGAAATCGAAACATTGGCAAAATCGGATCCCGTGCTTTCACCTAACTCATTGGCGGCGAGAATAAAGTTACGGATTTCGGCAGCGATAATAACATCATCAACGCCATACAAATCTGCTAATGCTAAAGTGGGGATATTCCCAGTAACAGCACTGTTGCCTTTTGCAAGGTTATCGATAGTTATATGAATCGAGCCTGATTGTAACAGTGAATCGAGGTTAGCGCCGGTCATACTGGCAATTGTATCGACTGACATTCCACTGGAAAAATCAGTAAAACCGAGTAGTGACAGTGAGTTCAATAAAGCTTTAAGCTCATTGATTTCAATGAGACCACCAGTAACCAAAGCCTCATCAATCGTTACATCTTGACGTAAAGCGGTAGGAACGATTAAAGTGAGCGATCCCGGGATAGCGGCTTCGGAAGTGGTGGCGAAATTCAAAATCGTATCGGAAATACTGGCATGAACAATTACGGATGCCAAAACGATATCAAAATCAGCGGTAAATATTGTCGCTGGTGTGAAATTGTTTCCGGCAAAATCAGTAATTCCGAGTTCGGACAAGGAAGCAAAAGTATTTTTCAATTCAAGAACAGTGATACATTCGGTATCCCCAACCATCACTTTGACCGAATCAGGTATATTCGGCAGGTTATCAAGCAAGATTTGGGAAATATTGGCTTGGACGATTATCGATGCTAAAACGATATCAAAGTCAGCGGCGAAAATCATTGTCGGTGTGAAGTTCTCACCTGCAAAATCGGTGATGCCAAGCGCATATAAAGCTTTAAAGGCATTGCCTAACTCAGTAACGGTGATGCATTCAATTCCGCCGACCATTTCTTTTGCCGTTCTGGGAACAGTCGAAAGATTATCGAGCAAAATTTCCGAAATCGTTGCTTGGATAATTGCCGATTCAAAAAGAGCATCAACTTTAGTGTTATCAAGATTACCAGTTCCGTCATCAAGTTCACCAAGAATTGAAGCACCAATACTGGTGAACTCAAAATCATCAAAGCCTAACATACTCAAAGCATTAAACACTTTACGGATTTCAAAAACCGTCACAACATTAACTGCGATACTATCAACAGTTACGCTGCCAATAACTGTACTGGGAATGGCTAAGACATCAGTTCCCATATCGAGAATCAATTTTCCCATCGTAGCACTAATTATTTCAGATCCAAATAATGTATTTAATTCTGTATTATCTAAAGATAAAACTTCGGCAATATCGAATTGCGAACAACTATCATCTTCTGGTGCACAAGCGGTAGTATTATAAATTAATTGAATTGATAATGCCAAAGCATTTAATTCCGTCTCCGTCAAATACCCGTCCCCATCAAATACCGAATCGGGAATGACAAGTCCCATACCACCGAGATCTTGATTGAGAAGAACCGTGGAAATTGTGGCGACCAAGATACGAGAATCAAAGATCTTCGCAATTGATACTGGGGTTAAGTTAACGATGGTATCAAGACCGAGTTCGGCTAAAGCAAAGGTGTCTGATTCATCAAAAATCGCGCCAAGTGCTTCGCCAATTGCTAAAAACTCGGTCGACCAGTCTAAATTAGCTGGTATCGTTAAGAATGCTGTAGCGGTGTTTTCCGGGTCTGACAGGTAAGGTTCAATGAAAGCTTCGCCCAAGTAAATCATCAAGGCTGAGTCTGACATTGAAGTAAACAAATCTCGAATAAAATCACCGTCAATTGCTTCCGGTAAAGTACTCCAATCGGTTCCTTCTTGTTGCGCATTCATGATAATGAAGATATTCTCGGTGATATCACCAAGAGTAATTAATTCCGTGTGCCAATCAATTGCTGAAAGTTGTTCCGGAGTGGCTCCGAGATCGACTTCAAAATAATTGGCGGCAAGTTCAATTGCCAGTGGCATAATCGATACGATAAAATCCGAATTCGCCAAAATAGTAAA
>JAQWBC010000197.1 GCA_028707415.1 Candidatus Izemoplasmatales bacterium | reverse complement strand
CTGGTTTAATTGTCCGAATTGATTCCGGACTTTTTCCGGCTCGCGACATAATCGATGCCAGTAACAAGTTAGTACTTCCTGGGTTCATTGATCCACATGTTCATTTTGCACTTAACTTAGGAAAAGTTCATTCCGCTGATGACTTCTATTCCGGTAGTATCGCTGCCGCATATGGAGGAGTCACGACCTTTATTGACTTTCTGGATCCTACGGACTGCGTTAACGATTTAGAACTGGCATATGAACGAAGGCTTAAAGAAGCACAGACAAGCGTTGTTGATTATCAATTCCATGCGACCATCAAAAATCCAAAGGGTGATTTGGAACCTTTCGTCAAAAAAGTGTTAGAACTTGGAATGACTTCGATAAAACTTTTCACTACCTATTCGAATTCGGGACGACGAACAAATGATTTGCAGATCCGAGAATTGTTACGATTATCGCAAAAATACGGGGTTTTAATCACTGCTCACATTGAAAATGATGCAATGATTCGCATTAATAATACTGATACTTTCCGTGATTTATCAAGCTCTCGACCCTCGGATAGTGAAACCAGTGAGGCTTTAAAACTGGCGAGGTTTGTCAGGGAAACTGGCGGAAAATTATATATGGTTCACCTTTCGAGTGGTGAGACTTTAAAACAATTAAAGAGCGAGTATCCCGATTTATTGAACAAACAGTTTTTCATTGAAAGTTGTCCTCAATATTTTTTTCTCAACAATGAGCGCTTTCTTCAACAAGATGGATACTTATACACGATGGCCCCACCGATTCGGAGCGCTAAAGAACAAGAAATATTAAACAATTTGATAAATGATGTTTTTACAATCGGAACCGATCACTGTCCGTTTATGAAAGCGGAAAAATCACATACTCTTCTTAATGATATTCCCCTTGGAATCGGTGGTGTCGAGCACGCTTTTGATTTGATGTATCATGCTTTTTCCCATCAGATTATTGACAAGATGACGAAGAATTCGGCCAATATTTATCGACTCGCTCCTCAGAAAGGTCAAATCGCTCTTGGTAGCGATGCGGACTTAGTAATTTATAAAGCTGAAAAAGATAGTCATATTATATCGAACCATTCGCGTTGTGATTATGATGTGTATCATGATTTTCCTCGGGATGGTGTTGTTGAATCAACATTGGTTCGTGGTCAGTTTGTGATTCGTGATCAACAATTCGTCAGTGGTAATGGACAACTTGTGAAAAGGAGGTAGTTAATGATGAAAGCCTTAATTAATGCCCGAATATACGATTATAACCAATATCAAGAACAAGCATATATCCTTTTTGATGAACAGATTACTCAAGTTGGACCGATGATCGAATTTGTGGACAACGGATACGATATTATTGATTGTACGGGACAATTGGTTATGCCTTCGTTAGTCGTTGGGCATTCACATATCTATTCGACCTTTGCTCGTGGTCTGTCGATCCCTTTTAATCCTCAAAATTTCCAAGAGATTTTGGCACAACTCTGGTGGAAACTTGATGCTTCATTGGATAATAGCATGAATTACTATAGCGGTATCGCTAGTGCTTGTGATTTTTTGCGAAACGGAATTACAACTATAATTGACCATCATGCCAGTGGTAAAGACATTATTGGATCGCTGTTGGCACTTAAGCACGCTATCTGCGATGACGCTTCCATGCGAGGAATTTTTTGTTTTGAGACAAGTGATCGATTTAATATCGAGGCGTGTATAAAGGAAAATGTCGACTTTTTATCATTGGAACCGACGGCGTTTTCAGCGGGAATGTTTGGTCTTCATGCTTCGATGACCTTATCCGAGACCACTTTAAAAGCTGTGAAACAAGTCTTGAAAGACGAACCGATTCATATTCATGTGGCCGAGAGCAATGAAGACGAGACTGATTCTATTAATCAATATGGCGAACGGATCATCAATCGACTTGACCGCCATGGTTTACTCAATCCCGGGAGTATCATTGCCCATGCACTTTATACTGATTCGTCGGAATTGAAAATACTGAAGAAACGCGGTTGTGTTGTCGCCCTTAATGTAACATCGAATATGAATAATGGGGTCGGATTACCGAATTTTGAAGCTCTTCGTCATTCGGGAGTCAAGATAATCATTGGAAATGACGGCATTTCTTCATCGATTACTACCGAATATCTCAATTTATATTATGCGGCTAATCTGAAAAATGGAATTAATGCCTTCAACCTCATCGATTTATGCAAGATGATTAATGACACTTATCAATATGCAAACGATAGATTGAAAATAAAACTTGGAAAAATACAAGTTGGTTACGCAGCCGACTTATTAACGATACCATATCATCCGGTAACACCTATGGATGCGGAAAATGCTTTTAGTCACGTTTTCTTTGGTTTATATAATAGTTTCAAACCAAGCAATGTTTTTGTTGCCGGAAAAAGAGTAGTAAAAGAATATCAATTACGGCCGGAATTACAGTCTAAATACCTAGAAGCGATTAAAGCGGCAACACGATTATGGATTGAAATAAAGAAAGGATGATGGCGATGGATTTATCGACAAAGTTT
>JAQWBC010000024.1 GCA_028707415.1 Candidatus Izemoplasmatales bacterium | reverse complement strand
ATGATGTTTGCTTTCTTTTTTGACAATCTCTTGATGATGATGCATTTTTCCTATTGTAGCGAATATTACCGCGAACGCTTTAAAATCTTTTGTGGGGAAGACGTTTTTGATAACGATGCATTGATTGAAAGCGAGCTTCTAAAATTTATAGAGTCGGCTTTTACCTTCGATCAATCTGCAATCGTCCACAAAGGGCAGATGGATATAAAATCATGACATATGTGATTGCTTATGATATTGGTACAACTGGGATTAAAACATGTCTTTTTGGAATTGATGAACAGATCACTTTGATCAGTAGCGCTAACAAGGGATATGGTCTTTACATCATGGATAACGGTGGTGCCGAACAAAACGCGGATGAGTGGTGGGAAGCGATGTGTGATACCACAAAAACGTTGTTTAGAAATACTGACGTGAAGCCGGAAGCCATCGCCGGAATTTCTTTTTGTTCGCAGATGCAAGGAATTGTGTTGGTTGATCGGTTGGGTCAAGCAGTGCGCCGACCGATGAGTTATATGGATCAGCGCGCAAAAAAAGAAATTCGTAAGGGCATGGCATCAGGAATCAAAATATCGGGATGCAATATTTTTAGATTATTAAAAAGTCTTGTTATTACCGGTGCGGCGTCGACAAGCGTCAAAGATCCGCTCTGGAAATATAAGTGGCTGGAGAAAAACGAGCCAGAAAATTTTAAAAAAACCTATAAGTGGTTAGATGTAAAAGAGTACCTTATTTGTCGATGTACTGGCGAATTTGTGATGACAGAAGACTCGGCCTTTTCCACATTTTTATATGATACAAGAAAAGGGAAAACCGGTTGGAGTTCATCACTATGCAAAACGTTCGGTGTATCGATTGATCACCTTCCAAAGATTATTAAGCCGACGGACTATGTCGGTGGTTTGCGTGAGAAAGCGGCATTGGAATTAGGACTCATCGCTCAAACGCCAGTATTTGGTGGTGGCGGAGACGCAACCCTAATTGGCATTGGCGCTGGGTGTGTAAATGTTGGGGATACGCATATCTATTCAGGAACGTCGGGGTGGGTGTCGACAATCGTTGATAAGCAGTATGTGGATACTGATGCAATGATAGGTTCCGTAGTCGCGGCACAAGTAGGACGTTATAATTATTTTGCGGAAATGGAAACAGCCGGAAAATGCTTAGAATGGGTCAAAGACCATCTTGCGCTTGATGAAATCGGGGTATATTTGGAAAAGAAACATATTACCGAAGGTCACGAGGCAATATATACAAGCCTTTATGATTATTTGACGAAAACGGTTAAAGATGTGAAACCGGGTGCCGGTGGTCTGATTTTCACTCCATGGCTTCATGGCAATCGCTGTCCGTTTGAGGATCCAAATGCGGCCGGTATGTTTTTTAACGTCAAACTCGAGACAGGAAAAACCGAACTAATTAGAGCTGTACTAGAAGGTGTTTGTTATCATCTACGTTGGATGTTAGAGTGTCAGGATAAGAAGATTAAAACCGCAGATTCGATTCGCTTTGTCGGTGGGGGCGCATTATCGGATGTGACAAGCCAAATTTTAGCAGATATCATCGGTCGAACCGTGGAAGTTGTCTTAAGTCCTCAAAACGTTGGAGCTGTCGGGGCTGCAGCGGTAATTGGGGTCGGTTTGGGTGTCATCCGTGATTTAAAAGATATAAAAAAATTAATTCCTGTTTCTCATGTTTTTAAGCCAAATATCGGGAATAAGTTAATCTATGATAAAGTCTATCTTGTTTTTAAAAAATTATATGCTGTCAACAAAAATAATTTTAAAGCTTTAAATGCCTGTCTTTAAAACTAGTACCAACGACGAAGAGAAATAACTCGTCGTTTTTTCATTATTATTCGCAAAAAGAGTAATATTTTGATACAATCAATTTAGGGCTTAATCTCGGTAAGCGGTTAGGACTTTATGAAGAAATGCCAATATGCATGATACTGGTTTTTTGTGCTTCTAAAGATAATAGAATTATTGAATTGTGGCATTTTTGTCAAGAATAATTCAAAAATTTGTCATATGATATAATGAAGTCGAACACCGCGAATAATTGAACTTTATCTTAGGACAACGCTTTCGACTGGGGAGAACCCATGCTAAAAAAAATCGAAAAATTTACCCTATCAACACCATATTTGCTTATTTGTAGTGCTTTGGCAATTATCCTTTGGACTTTAAAACTTGAGACCATTGGAGTGCCAATCGTTTTGGTTTTGATGTTCGTCCAGTTTGTCTTTTTTAAAGATGCGATGCCTTCAGTGCCCCTATTATTTTCGGGATTATTTATGGTCAGCCAGGTTCTCAACGATTTTTCGGATATTCCTTTATATCTGTATATGACTCCACCGACGATTATTGTGGGAATGGTTATTCACATGATTCGTTTTAAAACCAAATTTTGGCAAGGGAAGATGCTTTGGGGCATCGTAATAATGTTTATAGCGATGGTACTTTCAGCGTTCAATGCAGAAGAAGTAACCATCTATTACTTGTTTTATTCACTAATTGGGCTGCTCTATGCCTTGGTGTACTTATTTTATCGAAACTCATTGGACAAAGACCATATTCAGTATTTATTAAAAACAATGGTTTTGATGGGGATGGTTGTATCCATCGAGACATTAATCTATTATTTACGGGTTGATGATGTCTTATACGCGATAGAAAATAAGACGATTAAACTTGGCTGGGGTATTTCTAATTACATTGCGACCTATCTAGTCATGTTCATTCCGGCAACGATATATTTTGCGAAAAACGCTAAACATAATTATTTATGGGTTTTTATCGCTATTTTTGAAGTGGCTATGTTGTTATTTACCGCCTCACGAGGCGGTATACTTGCCTTTGCGTTCATCTCGATTTTTTTAGCTATTTATTTGTTTAAGTCCAATAATTGGCGACAAACATTACTGACAACCGCAACCGTCATTATGGCGATGGCGGTGATAATTGTGGTTAATTATGACTGGTTTGTCGTATTGATATCCCGATTTGAATCTGTTTTGCTCAACGATTCGGGACGGATGGAAATTTACGCAGAGGCTTGGCATGTCTTTTCCGAACACCCCTTGTTTGGCGGGGGACTGTTCGCAAGAATTGATGGTAATAACGTGTATCATATGTACCACAATACTTTTTTACATACCCTGGCGACACTTGGATTAGTTGGACTCGCTGGCTTACTATGGCAGTTGTATGTTCAATTCGCTGTTTTATTAAAACATATCACTTCGGCTACGGTTATCTTAATAATTGCCTTGCTTGGAGCGCATGTTCATGGAATGGTTGATAATATCTATTATATGCCTCAATTTATGATTTTAATGTTGATTATTGTTGCCGTCGTTGAGAAGAGCAACCTCCTCCTGGTGTCAAATCCGCCGATCTCAACGGTACCAACTGTGTAACGATAATCATTTAAAAACCGCGGAAATCCAAAATGGATCCGCGGTTTTTTAATAAGAAAAAGCAATTTCTTTAGAGGCAATTAAGTAAGTATTGGTCATCTTGAATCTGATAGTCTTGGTGATTGCCATTTCCTTGTCCATTACCGTTGTCTTCATCATTACCATTACCTTTTTCCGAAGAATTTCCTTTGCGGACGCCGGTATATTGACTTGATGCCGATTGATTGCCGTGACGGTAGTTGACCATGAAGCGGTACTGATATGACAGTGTTGTTTCGTCATACTCAACGGTAACATTAATGTCGCCTTCTTCATCGACATTACTATTATTGCACGAATACTTTACCATAATATGCGCGGTTTCGGAATTGGCTTCAACTTTGGAAATTTGGAATTGGACTGTGTCATCGCCTTGTTCATAATTTACTTTGGCGGAAATGCGGTTTTCACTCACCGTCAATCCCATTACCATTTGTTGGGTTTGAACGTTATTTTCATAAATGGTATAGCGATATTGCTGATCAGATTCTGTCGACTGGTCTTCAATTGTGACGTAATTGTCTTGATCAATCATTGCGGTAATGCTGATTTGTTTCACGGACTGGGTTTGGGTAATCGTTCCCTGTAAAGCATATTCGTTTTCGGAGAGAATTAGTATTCCTTCTAGATGAGTGATATTACTGTTTTGCAAATCTTGAGTTTTGTTAAAATATATATCGTAGTTTACCGCTTGATCTAAAAGATTTATAGCTTCGAAATGAATAAAGAAAGCATATTCCGGTCGATTGGATTCGCTGGTTTCTAAAGTGATGTTATCTTTATCACCAATCAATGTTTCTAAAGCGTTGATACACGTATTGAGATTGGTAATTTGATCTGCGATGTTTGGGGTTGTTACAGGAGCATCCAAGGGCAGATATGACAAGGAAAGGGACTCAACAGAACCGGTGAAAGCCATCGCTGAAACCGCTTGAAACCCAATGACCTCTTCATCGGTTGCTAAAGCCAGAGGCGTCACGGAGGGATTTATTATCAAGGTGTAAACGAGAATCGAAGTGAAGCCAAGAACAAATACTAAAACCGCAAACTGAAAAACCCGTCTTAAGTTTAAATGTGGCTTTACAGAATCGATAGGCATCGTTTCTGGGATGATATCGATAGTGGCTAAATCAATTTTATCGATCACATTGGGAATCTCTGATTCGGCAGTTTTTTTGATTAATGCTTTTATCATATTTAGTTTCATGGGTTTCACTCCTTTCTGAGGTATTTCTTCATTTTTTTCAAAGCTTGATTATAAATTCCTAAGACAGTGCCTAAAGGCTTGCTGGTTGTAGTGGCAATATCCTTAAATTTGGTATTTGATACGATTCTTAACAAAACAATTTGCCGTTCTGTTTCGTTAAGTGGCGTTAACAATTCAGCCATTGTATAATCGGTTTTGGGACTATCTAAATTTGGCTTATTGAACAGGTAATCTTGTTCTTGAGGGTCAACATATGTGATTGGCTTGGCATTGCGAAGGTAATCATAAGCCAAATTTTTGGCGATTTCAAATAACCAAGCCGCGAAATTACGTCCGCGTTGGTAAGAATGAATATTTTTAATCATTTTGGTATATGTGTCTTGCATCAAGTCTTCGGTAGCGCCCTGGTCTTTAACAATGGAGACGATAATAGAGTAGACACCGCGCTTGGTATGATCATAGATATAAGCAAAGGCTTTTTCGTCCTTGGCGATTAATAAATCTAAATAATCATCGAATTGATGTGCCATTGTATCACCCCGGCTTTCGCTGATAATTATATCATAAATTGCCGGGGTTGATACAGAATGGGACGGAAAATATATATTTATATATTAGTTGTTTTGTCCTGATTGTGATTGTTTATTTGACGATTGGTTACCATGACGATTCGTATGGCCTTTTTGGTGGTGGTACTCAGCATGGCCATCGGGTTTTACGTTATAATCATAAGTGGTTACTTCGGTGAGTTCGTCATATGTGGCAGTGATATGAATCATTCCGGATTCGGTAACATCACCGTTTTCAATTTCATATTTGATTTTAATATAAGTGATGTTGCCTTCAACTTCTTGGATGAACACATATTTTCCACTAACATCACCATCGATGAATTCAAGTCTTGTTTTGATTTCATTATCTTCGGTTTCGACTTTGACTTTGCTACGGGATATGATTATTCCATCAGTAACAACTTCATAGAAGAACTTTTGTTCGCTATCTTCGGAATCGATTTTATAGCTTACTTTTACATAGTTGTCATGATCGATATAAGAACGAAGCAACATAATTTCTTCCGTTCCCTCGATAACTTTTTTGCCTTCAAGATTGTAGGTGGTATCGCCGACAATCAAAATGCCATAGAGCAAGTATACAATATCGCCGTCGGCATTATCTTCAAATTCACATTCGCGGGTTTGATCGCCATAACCAAGGGGTTCGGTTGTGGTGGTTTCTTCCTCATTTTCCGTTTCATCAACGGGTTCCTCTATTTCTTCATAAAGGACTTCGTTATAATATAAAGTATAAACGACGTTTTCTCCAAGAAGATTTCGGGAAGTATAAACGATTTTAATGGCATACTCGGGTAAGTCCGATTCGACGGCCGTAACCGCGAGGCCATTGTCATCCCCGAGAAATCGTTCCATCATTGAGAGATACTGGTCTAAGACATCGACCTCTTCGGTCCCGATTGGTTCTTCGTTTTCGAGGGTGGTAGTTTCTTCAAGCAATGTCATTTCAGGGCTGGTAAAATCGTTCATACTTAATGGCATGGCGGTGAGAACGATGGATTCTTGAGCTCCAGCTAATAATTCGGTAGCCGATACAGCTTGGAAAGCGTAGACATCATCCGCATCCGTGAAAACATCGGCACTTGCTGAATTGCATGCGGTTAAAGTGATGCCCAGCGTTAAAACAAATAATCCTAATAATAATTTTTTCATCATATTTCCTCCTTGTTTATCTTTCTTGCATAATATACGGTTTTTATCGGCTATTTATTGGCAAATGTCCCTAAATTCTATATTTTTGTGAGGAAAAATGGTTTTGACAGAGCTTCTAATGTATAATATAATGTATTCAAACCAATATCTGAGGAATCTTATGGAAAAAGATATTAAAAGCCGAGTTTGGGAACTAGATTTTTTGCGAGGATTTTCGATTATTATGATGGTCTTTGACCACCTTCTTTACGATTTAGCTAGCATGCCGGTCTGGTTTTCCAATTATGCCACGGTGAATAATGAAGTAATTCAAGGTATTGTTGGCCTCGCCCAAGATTATTGGGCATCAGCACTTCGTGAGGTTGGGCATCATGTTTTTATCGCCATATTCCTTTTGGTATCGGGGATAAGTTTTACCTTCAGTCGTTCTAATTGGCGTCGGGGAGTAAAGTTTTTGGCATTCGCTTTGGCTATATCAGCAGGAACGATTTTGATTGAAACTCTGAGTGATTTGAATATCGGTATTTATTTTGGTATCATTCATATGTTTGCATCATCAATATTGATTATCGCGCTATTGCGCAAGCTTTGGAATAATGATATATTTATACTGATTTTGGGCGGAGTAATCATTATTCTAGGATTATCTTTCGAATACTATCATTTAGGTTTTATTGCGGAGCTAAACATATCTAACTTCTGGGAAATCATTGTTGGCACAAAAGGGTATGGAGCTGATTCATTTGGCCTTGTTCCATATACTGGGATTATTATGCTTGGCACAGTGATAGGTAATACATTTTATAAACATCGTGTTAGTCTTCTTCCCGGACTTGATGGCAAGTGGCACAAAATCTTTACTTTTACCGGTAGACATTCATTCCTTATTTTTTTGCTTCATCAGATTATCATCTTCGGCTTCGTGATTTTACTGGGTATGATTCTCGGATATCGCTTCTAAATCAAAATTAATCAGGAGGTCACTATGGACCCGCGACAGTCATTGTACGCTGCTATACGCGATTCTGCCAATACTAATCCCCAAAACAAGGCTTTGCTATTTATGGGTAAGTATATTAATTATCGAACTTTAATAAAACGTGTTGATCAAACGGCTGTGGGGCTGCAAGCAATCGGCATCAAAAAAGGTGACGTCATCACCATCTGTATGCCTAATATTTTCGCTTGTATTTATGCGTTTTATGCATGTAATAAAATTGGCGCTATTTGTCATATGGTCCATCCTCTCACTCCACTTAAGCAAATGGAAGGATTTTTAGAGACAACCAACAGTCATCATTTGTTCATTATCGATTCATTCTATGACAGTTATTCACCATTGCTAGCCAATCACGATTTACTCATTGTTTTATGCAACCCAGTTGATGAGATGGGGCTAGTCAAACAAATAGGTTATCGTATCATCAACCATAAGCGGTTTGTTAATATTCGCTTTTCAGCTCAGGTAATCCGGTTTAAGTCTTTGCTAAAGATGGGCAATAACGGGGTCGAAGATGCTGTTTTGCCTCAAGAAGCAGCTGTCTATCTTCATAGTGGCGGTACTTCGGGAAAACCGAAAACGATTGTCTTATCGAGTTTTGCCATCAACTCATTAGCAATGAAAACTGAATATATATTGAATGAATCGAAATTTTCTGATAAGACAATGCTTGCGGTATTGCCAATGTTTCATGGCTTTGGACTGTGTATGGGGGTTCACGCGCTACTGTGCTTTGGCGGATGTGATGCATTAATGCCGAAGTTTAATGCTTATGAGACCATTGATTTGCTTAAGAAAAACCGTATTAATTATATTATCGGTGTTCCTTCCTTATTTGAGAATCTGCTTGCAAAACCGGAATTTGCCGGAGAACATTTGCGTAACCTTCATCAGGCTTTTGTTGGCGGTGATTTTGTCAGCCCGACACTTAAGCAAAAATTTGACGATTTGATGCATAAATGGAAATCACAAAGTCAACTATTAGAAGGCTACGGATTAACCGAAGTCGTGACTGTTTGTTGTGTGAATACGCTTAATGATTACCGTAATGACAGTGTGGGGAGACCTTTACCTGGAATCCGTATTAAAATCGTTGATCTTGAGACGAGAACAGAAGTAGCAATAGGCGAATCGGGAGAAATTGCCGTCGCTGGTGATACCCGAATGAATGGTTATTTCCAAGATCAAGAAGCGACTGAAGGCACCTTTCTTATCGGTTCAGAAGGAACCGTCTGGGTCCTAACTGGTGACTTTGGCTATTTAACTACAGATGGTCATCTCCATTTCAAACAACGACTAAAACGAATTGTCAAAGTATCGGGGATTCCCATTATGCCTTCCGAGATTGAAACATTGGTCACATCGTTTCCCGGAGTGGCCGAGGCAGCAGCCATCGGAATTGATGATTTTGATAAAGGGCATATGATTAAATTATTTATCAAGCTGAAAGCTGATGCTCAAAAAGAACTGGATGACGATTACATTAAACTCAGAATCAAAGAAGAGCTTTCGATTTATGCGGTTCCGAAGATGATTGAATATCTCGAGGAAATGCCACATACAATCGTTGGTAAAATCGACATCTTATTATTGGAATCCAAGGAAAAACATTAAAAAAACGTCCTCAAATATAATGAGGGCGTTTTACTTTCTATCAAGTAATTTAGCTAGAATAAGCGGTTTTGGACATCTCTGAAGTAGAACACAATCATTTGAATGATCATATCTTGAATCTTCTTGACGTCGTTTACGTTGTCTTTGAAAACCACGAACAAAGCTTGAATGAAACTTGCCGCGACGATCTTTAAGAAATAGTCTTGGAACAGTCCTGGATAATACTCTTTAATCTTGGAAACAACAAGCGATTCTAATTGATTCTTGACTTGATGATAATGAGTTCCATTACTATTGAAAATCATAATGAAGATTTCTTTAGTATAGGGACGTAAGACATTCATGACGTAAGTAACAATTTGCGTTGCTTCTTTTTGGTTCTCGATGTGAGTGATGTGCAACTTTTTATCGAATGATTCTAAATCATTGATGGCTTTTTGAGCTGGCAGTAGGACAGAATTAAACAAGGCCTCTTTATTATCAAAGTACCTGTAGATGTTTCCTACTGTAATTCCGGCACTGTCAGCGATTCGGCGCATGTTTGCATTTTGGTATCCGTTTTCGAAAAACTCGATAATTGCACCATTCAGAATTGCTTTTTTAACCGATTCTTTCAGTACTTGCATTTACAACCCTCCTTCTGTCTTGCTGATTTCATAATAACATGGTGTATATTGGTTGTCAATATCACAAAACCGTAAAGTTATGATTAACAAACAAAATACCGATTCATTATATCGAAAGCGGAAAAATAATGCAATTAAAATGATTCATTACGCCAAATATTACTAACTTTTACGACATATTATGGCGTATTTCTTTTTGGAAAAGACTTAATACATTCCACTTATGTCATTTGATAATACAAACGAACCATATTTACGATTTTTTGTTGATTTATAGCGGTGTTAAATGACTGTCTCGTCATCGCTAAAAACGTTCTTGATTAGTTCAGTTTACCTTGTTGACATTACTAAATTATCGTTATATAATCTTCTTATATGATACAAAGAGGTGAATCGAATGAAGAAATTTTTTGCCAATATTATCATTTTGCTTTCCCTTCTAACCACAACCTGTGTGGCAGTACCGTTTACAGCCGTCGTCAGTTATCTTCCTAGTCTTTCCATTCTGACTTCAGGATATAACGAGTTATATATAAAAGCCGGAGTTGGCGGCCTCATGTTCTTATTTAGTTTGATTTACTTCATCGTAGCGCTCGTCGAGCATTCACGTTATGAACATGTCACAAAATCAACCGGTTCCGCCGCCTTCCTTCCAATGTTTCTATTCACCATCTTTTCATTGACATTCACATTAATAATGGCAATATTTACTTACCGTGATGGTTTGGTTTCTGGTACCGAAGCCGAAAAATTGTTCAATTTGATTGTCCTTGCGGCACTTGGGGTTCTGATTGTCAATTTGATTATTGGTGGCCATCTCTTATCGATTACCTTCCGAGAAGGCAAAAACATTCGTCGTATTTTCATTTTCGTCGTTTTGCTAGAATTACTTGGTGCCAGTGGCGCTGTAAGCTATTACATGTATAAA
>JAQWBC010000023.1 GCA_028707415.1 Candidatus Izemoplasmatales bacterium | reverse complement strand
CTGTAAATACACCCTGATTAGCAACTATTGCACTTAGTAAGATTGAAACAAATTGTACAACTGTCTGTTGTGAGTGAAAAGCGGAATCAATACGATTCTTAATACCATTGATTTCACATCAATAATTAAGGATGCAGATGTTGTTTTCACAGGGGAAGGCCGGCTTGATTCTCAGAGTTTTCAAGGAAAAGTAATTGATGGTATAGCCAATTATACCGCAAAAGCAAAAGTCCCTTTGATTGCTTTAGTAGGGCAAATACGGAATATCAATGAGAGTGATTATCCTGAAGGTTTGACGGCGGTATACCCTATTTCAGGTCAAACATTTGACCTTGAGCAAGCCATTAGAGATACGGCGAAAAATCTTAAATCAACAATGTTAAATATTTGTCATGATTGGAAAAAGCCAATATCATATGACCGTTGAAATTGGCAAATGATTATGAAGGGAAGACGACGCTATAAATGAAAGAAGCAATTTTATACACAAAGATGGCAGAAAATATGGTAAAATGCCTTGTCTGTAATCATTATTGTATAATAAAACCAGGAAACAGAGGCAGATGTGGTGTTAGGGAAAATCGCCAAGGAACGCTCTTTGCTTTGAATTATGGATTGACTGTTGCGGCTGCCATTGATCCGATTGAAAAAAAACCATTGTATCATTTTATGCCCAATACGGATATCTATTCAATCGCTACCGTGGGATGTAATATGTCATGCTCTTGGTGTCAGAACTGGGATATATCTCAAAGCTCAAAGCCAAACAAATTAATCGATGGTATTTTTATTTCCCCCGAAGAACATGTTAGGCGAGCCATTGAATATCATTGTCCATCGATCGCATATACATATTCTGAACCAACGATATTTGTGGAATATGCTTTTGATATTATGAAGCTGGCTCATGAAAATGGATTAAAAAATGTTTGGGTTTCCAACGGTTATATGTCAAAAGATACCATCAATCTGATCGTCCCTTATCTAGATGCGGCAAATATTGACTTTAAAGGCCCGGATGACGAAGTATATAAATCATTTTGCAATGCGACAGCGAAACCGGTTATAGCAGCTATTAAACAGTTGTGCGATGCTAAAGTACATATTGAAATCACGACATTAATTGTCCCTGGAGTCAACGATCGCTATGACCAACTCAAAACCTTAGTTAATACAATTGTAAAGGAATTTGGTTGTAATATTCCTTGGCACATTTCTCGGTTTTTCCCCGCTTGGAAGATGCAAAAAACACCAATTACTGAGTTGAAAACTATGGAGATAGCAAAAGATTTGGGGTTACAAGCAGGAATTAAATATATACATCTCGGAAACGTCTAATTTTTTCATTTGAGGAGGAAATAACATGTCATTGTTAGGGACATTCATTGTACCGCATCCACCCATCATTATTCCCGATGTGGGCAAAGGGCAGCAAGTTAAAATACAAAAAACAATCGACGCTTATCGAGAGATAGCCCAACGCATCGCTGCTATGAAACCGGATACAATTATTATTACGACTCCTCATTCGGATATGTATGCGGATTATTTTCATATTTCGCCCGGGAACAACGCCATTGGATCATTCAAAGAATTTGGTGCTCCAAAGACTCGATTCGCAGTTGAATATGATAATGAACTCGCAAAGATAATATCTTCACTTGCTAATGAATCGGGCATTTCGGCCGGAACGCTTGGAGAACGTAATAAGACTCTTGATCATGGCACGATGGTGCCTTTATATTTTATAAATCAAGTATATCAAAAATATAAAATTGTCCGCATGTCTCTTTCCGGACTATCCCTACTATCGCATTATCAAATCGGGAAATGCATATCTAGTGCCATCCAAAAGACTGCTAAAAACGTTGTCTTGATTGCCAGTGGCGATTTATCTCACAAATTGACTAATGATGGTCCCTATGGATTTGCGGTAGAGGGTAGGCAATTTGATCAACAAATTACCGAAGCAATTACCAAAGGCGATTTTGCTCGTTTCTTGACTTTTGACGATGACTTCTGTGAAACTGCTGCTGAATGTGGTTTAAGATCTTTTGTTATCATGGCTGGATCTTTAGATGGGAAGCGAGTCAAATCACAATTATTGTCGTATGAAGGGCCATTCGGTGTTGGTTATGCTGTTGCCGCTTTTTCAATCGAAGGCAACGATGATTCAAAACGGTTTGATTTAATCTATAGCCAGGAAGAAACCAAACGAATCAAGGATATTCAGTCCAATGAAGATTCGTTTGTCAGTTTAGCGAGAAAGTCTTTAGAGCATTATATGAAGACCTCTACACTGTTGCCTCGACCGACAAATCTTCCAGAAGAATTAGCTAAAAAAAAAGCCGGAGTTTTTGTATCCCTTAAAATGGACGGATCGCTTCGGGGATGTATAGGCACCATTTCTCCAACAACTGATTGTATTGCTGATGAAATCATTCGTAATGCGGTCAGTTCTGGAACAGAAGATCCTCGATTTGAACCGATTCACGAAAATGATTTGTCGAAAATAATCATTACTGTTGATGTTTTGGGCGAAACAGAATCAATTACATCATTGTCGGAGTTGGATGTTAAACGTTTTGGTGTAATTGTTCGTTCCCGCAACCGATGTGGATTATTATTGCCTAATCTTGAAGGAATCGCCACGGTTGAAGAACAAGTGAAGATTGCTTTAAGAAAAGGTGGAATTTCACCAACAGAAAAATATACAATGGAGCGTTTCGAAGTCATCAGACACAAATAAGTTTATTATGTATTTATACTTAGAGGGAAAATATGGATCAATTTGAGTTAATTGCAACGACAACTTTTGGAATTGAAGCCGTTGTTAAACGAGAACTAGTAAACTTGGGTTTTACAGTGACAAGAACCGAAAACGGAAAAGTCACGTTTTTAAGCGACAAGTCTGGAATTGCTAAAGCCAATTTATGGCTTCGCAGCGCTGACCGAGTATTGTTAAAAATCGCTGAGTTTAAGGCGATAACATTTGATGAATTGTTCGATCAAACGACACAGTTAGATTGGGGAAAATACATTGAAATTGACGGCAAATTCACGGTAAATGGCAAATCGGTTAAGTCGACGTTGTTTAGCATTTCTGATTGTCAGTCTATCGTCAAAAAGGCAATCGCGGAAAACCTTAAACGCAAATACAGTGTCGCTTGGCTTGCGGAAACAGGAGCCGATTATACTGTGTTGATTTCGATTTTGAATGATATCGCGACATTAACAATCGATACCAGCGGAGTGGCCCTGCATAAGCGCGGATATCGAATTAAAACAGTTAAAGCACCCTTAAAAGAAACGTTGGCTGCAGCGATGATAATGTTAAGTTATTGGGACAAAAGTCGAGTTCTATACGATGTTTTCTGTGGGTCTGGGACGATTCCCATCGAAGCGGCATTAATTGGAAAAAACATTGCGCCCGGCCTTCATCGCGATTTTTCAAGTAAGCATTGGCCAATAATCGGCGAGGATGTTTGGAAAGCAGAGATTGATAAAGCTATTCAAGCTATTGATCATCAGAGTAAAATCACGATTTTCGCTTCTGATATTGATAGCGATAGTATCGAAGCGGCAAAGACTAATGCGGATGTCGCTCAAGTGAACGATTGCATCACCTTTCAACAGAGCAACTTTCTCGATGTCGATTATCGTCGTGATTATGGGATTTTAATTTGTAATCCCCCGTATGGTGAGAGACTATCGATTGGTGAGGATCTTTTGCCGCTTTATCTTAGTATAGAAGCTAAGTTTAGCAAACTGAATACCTGGTCAATCTACATTTTAACGGCTTTTGAAGGTTTTTCCAATTTAAAAGCCAGAAAACCAGATCGGGTAAGAAAATTATATAACGGAAATATTGAAACTACGTATTTCCAATATTACGGGCCAAAACCACCGCTACAAAAAGACAACATTTGAGGTGATCTGATGTTTACAGCTGAATTAATCGCTCCATGCGGGGCTAATTGTGGAATTTGCATGGCATTTTTAAGGACTAACAACCGATGTTTAGGATGTCGTAGCCATGATTCTTCAAAACCTAAGGCATGTGTTCAATGTCGAATTAAGACCTGTTGTGAGGAAAAAGGGTATGCACTCTGTTATCAATGTGATCGATTTCCATGTCCATTAATTATCCATCTTGATAAGAGATACCGTCTTAATTACAGCTACTCGATGATAGAATGTTTGCTCGACATCCAAAAAAACGGCATCGATAACCATCTTTTGAACTGTGAAAAAAAATATGTTTGTGATTGTGGAGGGATAATCTGTGTTCATCGAGGATATTGTACTAATTGCGGAAAAATTCGTTATATTAACGTTAGTAACTCTCGAAAACAGATAAAATAGATTTATTCAGAGCATATTTCCTTTGTTTTGGGCAATTTGAATGTGCGAATACATAATAGTATTCACCGATAAATTGTTGTATTGTTTCGAATTCAATGATAAAATAAACAAAGATTGCATATTTAGAGGTTTGAATTATAATTGCGGTTACCGAAATAATGAAGCTTATCAGAAGTTGAGCGAACTTAATAATAATAACAATAATTATATTTGTTATGATACGACCTATTCACCATACACAAAATATGATATAATTTATTGTTAAACGTTTATCAATTCGAGAGGAACTCGTTCGTTTTCGTCTCACCGAAAGGGAACCCGATCAGGAAGGAGCATTTGTATGAGATTTTTAAAAAATCCACTATTTATATTCGGGGTTTTTTCTTTTTTTATACTAATTGCTTTTTCATATGTTTTTTGGCTTTCTTCTAATTATATTGAAACACGGCAGGAACAGATTTTGTTAATGCATCGAGATAACGCGGTAAACATTATTGAAAATAACTTTAATAATTACGAAATGACCCTTAGTTCTGTTCAGAATTATCTCTCCAGCAATCCCAGTGATAGCGACCTTTTAAATCTATTGGTTAGTATCGATCAAGAAAGTGAAGAAATATCTTCAATCTATTTTTATCGTCCCGATTTGACAATGGTTAATTCGTCGGGATATGTTCCTGACCCTGGTGTCGATTTAACATCTCGGATATGGTATGTTATGGCTACGGGTTCTGATACTTTCATATATACTCCCGCTTATATAAACTCTTCTGAAGATCGAGTAATTGTCACAACTGCCATTGCCGTATATGAAAATAATGTTTTAGCCGGAGTTTTGGCGACGGATATTGATATTATGGCAATTGCTGGTTTTGTTTCCGACATGGAAATTGGCGATACCGGTTATGCTTTTTTGATTGACACTAATGGTTCTTTTATTGCTCACCCAGATATTGATGTATCTGACATTGTCTTAAACCCAGCAACCGAACTCGTATCCCTTACAGCGGGGTTGACCGGAGCTACTGTAAATTACTATATAACAATTCAAGGTACGGAGGGGGTTTTGGCATATACCACTTTAGTCGGTGACTCTTATCAACTTGGAGTGTTTATGCCTTTGGCGGAATTCACACAAAATCTTCGATTACTATCGACGTTATTTATAATTTTCACAGTGATTATGGTTATCTTAGCAACCGTTTTTTCCTTATTTTATTCCAAAACAATTGGCCGGCCGATGGATCGCTTATTAAACGATATTCGAGCAATTAATCTTAACAACGATATTCATTATCGTCTGCCAATATCTAAAAACCCTTTTATGTTTGGGGATGTTCGAACGTCTTTAAATGCGGCTTTGGCAACGACGGCTGAAGCCATGGAACAAAATATTGCCGACAGGCGAGAATTAGCAATCGAAAATCAACGGGTTAAGGTTTTAATGGAATCAACCGCGGATATTATTTTCGAAGTTGATCTAGACAAACGGTTTTCTTCTGTCTTCGGTCGTGGCTTAAAAAAAATCGCCATGACTCCCGAAGATTTCATTGGCAAAACCGTCCTTGATGTCTTTGGAGATGCGGGAAAAGAACGCGACAAATTGTACGAAAAGGCTTTACAAGGTGAACATCATATCTATGATTGGACGTTGGTAAAAAAAGACCAGACTTTATATTTTGAAGCTTCGATATCTCCAATTTATGATGAGGCAGGCAAAGTAACCGGAGCCGTAGGCATCACCAGAGATACAACTGAACCGATGCTTAGACAAAAAGAAGTGGAATATTTGATTACTCATGATTTTTTGACGGGATTATATAACCGAAGATTCTATGTTGAAGAATTAACAAGACTTGATGGCTTGGCAACTCTTCCTTTGGCTTTGATGATGATTGATTTTAATGGATTGAAAATCTTGAATGACGCTTATGGCCATCATTTTGGCGATATCGCGTTGAAGAAAACCAGCGAAACATTATGTACAATTGCTGGCATATCTGATAGTGTTTGTCGAATTGGTGGCGATGAATTCGCGATTATTCTTCCCAAAGCTAATCTTGAAGCAGTTGATGCTTTTAAATCGAAAATTCAAACTGAATTAGCTAAAATTTTAATTGGTAACATACCGATTTCCGTGGCCGTCGGTTATGACGTGAAATTGGAATCACAAACGAGTCTCGAAGAAGTTATGAAAAATGCAGAAAATCGCATGTACCGAAATAAGGTAACTGAAGGTCGTAACATTCGTAATGGTGCTATTAAAGCGATATTGATGACTTTGACCGATAAGTTTTCGGATGAAAAAAATCATTCCGCTCGCGTAGGCCGGTATTGCCGATTAATCGGGGAAGCAATGGACATTCACTCAGACGATTTAAGGGAGTTAGAAGTCGCTGGATTATTTCATGATATTGGTAAAATCTCGATTCCTGATGCTATCTTGGGTAAACCGGAAAAATTGACCTTAGAAGAGAACGAATTAATTAAAACACATACTGAGAATGGTTATCACATTTTACGGGCTGCTGATGAATATTCGGGATTAGCCGAACATGTTTTATCCCACCATGAACGATGGGATGGTAAAGGTTATCCGCGGGGCTTAAGCAAGACCGATATTCCTCTATTTTCACGGATTATTGGCATTGCTGAGGCGTATGATACCATGACTTCCGATCGCGCATATCGAAAACACATGAGCGATGATGATGCCATCGCTGAGATTATCCGTTATGCCGGATCACAATTCGATCCGAACATAGCCAAGATTTTCGTTGAAAAAGTTTTGAAAAAGCCGTTTAATGGTAAAAGCAAATAGCGATTTTTAATAACAAGCACTATGTTTACAACCAATGCAATGTAATACCACACATTTGAATGATGACATCATAAAAAGCATGAAGATAATCTTAATTTTACCGTCCTTAAGGAGATTTAAAATGCGAAAAATAATTATGTTGTTTGTGATATTGCTTTCTTTGCTTTGTGTGTCAGGATGTTCTGGTATCGCTCCCATGCCAGAAAAAATGCCCCCAGATTTTGATTTTTCTATCGCCTGGGGGGTAAACAAACTAAACTCATATAATAGCCGGACTAATTTGCTAATTAAGGATTTAGGAGATCAGGGATCAGCACAGGTTGATTTAGCGATTAACAATGACAAAATGAATGAGATTTATGATAATTTTTTAACAATTGATATTATATCGTATCCCCACGAAGTATATATATATGGTGAAGGTCATTTTGTTTCACCGAGCATTGAACTGGAAATCACTGTTATGTATAAATGGGGAAGTTTTACAGTCAAACTGCCTTGTGCCAACATTATTCCTGATGAAGAAATTGTAAATGGTGAAGAGCTGTTAGTTGTGGGCAATCAAATCATCGAGTACATTAAGTCCACCGATGAATACCAGTCGCTCCCTATTTATGATCCTTTATATTTGTAATCGGTTTTCGGTTCATACTATTTTTGTTTTATAAAACAGTAAAGCGATTATGCAATGACAACTTAGAAATACATACTTTAACGAGGTAATACCATGTCACCATTCTTCCGATTATATTGTCGAATTTATCAGTTTTGTTTTCGTATTGCTTCCGGATTCTTACCATTTCGCGAGCCAATATTACTTGAAGGACCAAACTGTCTTTCGCTTTTACCTAAATTGATTTATCATCAAGGAATTACCAATGTTATGGTGGTAACCGATTATGGTTTAACGAAAGCGGGATTAGTTTCACCGTTGTTATCGGATCTAAAAACTCAAGGAATAAAATATGTTATATATGATAAAACGGTTGCGAATCCCACAATCGATAATATTGAAGAAGCTGTTCAGTTATACCTAGATGGTCATTGCCAAGGCTTAATAGCAGTCGGAGGTGGCTCGCCAATGGATATGGCTAAAGGCACGGCGGCTCGAATTGGCAACCCTCACAAATTGATTCCCCAAATGAAAGGTCTGTTCAAGGTATCCCATAAAATTCCTCCTTTGTTCGTTGTTCCTACTACGGCTGGAACTGGTTCGGAAACAACTTTGGCTGCAGTTATTACTAATTCACAAACCCACGAAAAATATGCTATCAACGACCCGCATCTAATTCCTCATTATGCGGTTCTGGATCCGGTTTTGACTGTCGGATTACCGAAGCAAATAACATCGACAACGGGAATTGATGCCTTAACTCATGCCGTCGAAGCATATATTGGTCGTAGTAATACTAAGCATACAGAAAAGATGGCAGTTGATGCCGTAAAACTAATTTTTGAGAATTTATATAAAGCTTATAACGTTGGTACTAATCTTATCGCTCGGGCTAATATGCAAAAAGCGGCATATAAAGCTGGAGTTGCATTTACTCGGGCATATGTTGGCAATGTGCATGCAATCGCTCATACTTTAGGGGGATTCTACCAAGTTCCTCACGGTTTAGCTAATGCGGTCATATTACCATATATTCTTGATTTTTATGGAAAAACAGCCACAAAAAGATTAGCTCGTCTTGCGGATTTATCCAAACAATCGGATCTAAAAGATTCAGATGAGCAAAAAGCAAGCAAATTTATAGCTTCAATTCGGAATTTAAACGCATCAATGGAGATTCCCGAGCAATTAAAGGGAATCATCAAAGAGGTTGACATACCGCTTATGGCGAAACGTGCATTTTCTGAAGCAAATCCATTATATCCAGTTCCAAAAATCATGGATATAAACGATTTTATCACTATTTATCATTTGATAATGTAAAATACAATTGAGTTTGATTGGGGATGTTTATATGACATTATGGGAACTATTAGTATCGGAAATGATTATTCACTTAATTATTGCTTCTATTGTTTTGATGATAATTGCATTAATTGTAAACTGGTTTGGGAGAAAGTATGAGTACATGCCTAAACTATCCGACGTCTTATTTGTCTCGTCAAACTTTATTGCCATTTGTTCAACTTTGGTAATGTTTGCCATTGCAGTTGCCTGCTTTTTGGACGCCAGGACAACTCAGATGGCAATATTTGGAATACTATCTATCGGCTTGTTTTTAATTACTATCAAAATTAATAAATCTCGATCATAAACGAGTAAAGAGCCACAGGATATTTTGTAAACAGATGGAAAGACAATCTGTTTTCTTTTTAACTTGGTTTCAAGGCTTTAAGTGAAAGTATGATTGTATTTGAGGCATTTATATGTTATATTTCATCTGTATTTATATGATATTATTATAAACAATATAAAGAGAGATATTCGATTGTGGAGGAGTAAAAATGACCTATATTCAAAAGTATCTCGAACTCCTTAGTGCTGACTTCCCAACTGTCCAATCCGTTAGCACGGAATTAATCAACTTGACAGCGATTCTAAATCTTCCAAAAGGAACAGAAGTCTTCATTACTGATATTCATGGTGAATATGATGCATTCAACCATATATTAAAAAACGCTTGCGGAATTATCCGTGACAAAATTAACCGGATTTTCCCGGAAATGCCTGAAGATGAAAAACGACGATTAGCATTTTTTATCTACTATCCTAAAGAGATGTTACGGAAATACCAAAACCTCCTCTCAGCAACTAAATTGAAAATTATGCTTAAAGATATTCTATCGCATATGATGAGTATCTGTCTGAACGTCGCCAGTAAATATACCAAGAGTAAAGTGCAAAAAAGTCTGCCTTCCGAATTTGCTTACGTTATTCAAGAATTGTTATACGAATCTCATGAAAACGATGATAAAGTCCGGTATTATAAAACAATCATTGAAGCAATTTTTTCAACAAATCGTCAGAATGAGTTTATCGTTCAGGTTAGCAAACTGATTCGTAATCTCGCGATTGATCGGTTGCATATCGTTGGTGATATTTTCGATCGCGGTAGTCAACCCCACCGAGTTCTTCAGAAAATATTACCCAAAAAAGAAGTCGACATTCAGTGGGGAAATCATGACATCATTTGGATGGGGGCGGCTTGTGGCTCGGAATTGATGAGTGCCAATGTCATTCGCATCGCCGCGCGCTATAATAATCTCGATTGTCTTGAGGATGGATATGGATTCAATCTTGTTCCATTGGCGCGGTTAGCTCATAAAATATATAATGATGATCCTTGTAAAGAGTTCATGCCTAAAAGCGTCGATAATGACATTAACGAAGACGATCGGCAATTTGTGGCTAAAATACATAAATGCATT
>JAQWBC010000022.1 GCA_028707415.1 Candidatus Izemoplasmatales bacterium | reverse complement strand
TCCCGAGTTTTACAGTTGTAGTGCTAAGACGAGTCCCTTGTTTGGTTTTGGGGGATGTTCGTCCTTTTTTATTTTTTGGGCTTCGTTATTTTGAAGCGGATTGATTTCAGATACTTATTAAAACGTTCTCGGCTTGTGGCCGCATAATCAAATTCGACGCCAAATCCTTTTTGAATCGTTTGATAATCCCGTCTGACCTGATCCTGGCTTTCGTCATATGCGAGCGTCTCCACGGTTTCTCCACTGGATGACTTGCGATCTTTATAGGACAATTGGCCTCCGATTTCATCGAGGAGGATCGTCTGTTCGTTGGGTAAAACGCATGTGCAGGCCTTGAGGACGCGTTGGATCCGGTGGACCGACAATTCGTTGTCGCCCAGCCGGTATTGCATTAGCCGTGCGATCAGTAACGCCGCATAACAGACGAGCATGTGTCCCTCAATGTGCTTTTGCGTGCGAACGTAGATCGGTCTGGTCTGTAAATCGGATTTGCTGATGCGGAACGACTCTTCGATCCGCCACAATTGACCATAAACTTCCATGATTTTTTGATAATCGTATTCTAATTCAGAAGTGATAATACAGAAGTATCCGTCGAACCGTTCGTCCTCGTCGATCTTTTCATAATCGATCCGATGGACCGCTTCATCGCTCAGTTCTCCCGTTGCTTTGACAATGTTTTGGGTGGCGATGTATTCACTGGCACGATGATTAATGCCATAGGCGTTGTTTTGGACCTGACGGTTCGCTCTTTCAATCTTCTCGTCCCGTTTTCGTTTCGCGTATTCGCTGTCTTCTCGATTCCAGTAAATCAGTACTTTTCTTTTTCGTGTGATCTTCTTGTTTCCATTGATCTGACTTTCATAGGTTTCTTCGAACAGCTTGTATTTGAAATCTTGGTTGCCAGCGTATCCTTCTTCGTCGAACATCATCTCATGGTATTTTTTGCCCTTGGGGCCCCGCAGTACTTGCGAAACGACGTATCCATCGCCTTGGTTCGTCACGTAGTCGAGATTGGCTTTCGAGTTCAATCCTTTATCCGCTACGACGATTAACCGCCCCAGTCGGTAGTTCTTTTTGATTTCGTACATCGCCGGCTGTAACGTCAGGGTGTCTGACGTGTTTCCCGGAAACGTGGTCATCGCAATCGGCAGGTGGTTCGCATCCATGAACAGTCCCAATTGGATGATCGGCGTCAGCTGATGTTCCTTCGAAACACCCTTCTGCTGGTAGGTTCCGACCGGTCCTGAAAAGTCGGTGTCGAAATAATAGTTCGTTACGTCATAAAAGGCATACGTCGAGTCCCGCCCGATCAGCTGTTTGATCCGCTCGTTCAGATGTTTCTGGACCCCAATCGAGCCGTCGCTGAACTGATCCAACGCCCGATAGACGTCTGCTAAGGTGAAATCATACTGCTTATTATAAAATTGTCGGATTTCCTGCAGCGTCCCCCGCTTAGAATCTGGATTGAGAATCCGCTCCATCACTAAAAACTCGAAGACCTCGCTCAATCGGTACTCGCCTTTGAAGGCGGTGTGGTCCAGACTGTCTCGGATTCCCAATTCGTCGATGATACTTTCCAAAAAGCGGTATCCATAATTATATTTTTTATTCGCGATGTCGTTGTTTTTCCGCTCGACGGGGATGCTGATGAGGATCTGTTTCGCTCTTCCACCGCTTTGCTGTCCGCGATCAAAGGCTTCCACTTCACGCAGAAAGCTTTCGCGGTCGGCTTGATCTTCCAGATACCCAAACGACTGCACCGTCACCTGCCGCGGTGTCATCTTGGGCCCCGGCCGGAACGACTTTACCACCCTTATTTGGGTTTTGCTGCTGCCATCGCTGAATGTGACCTTGTCTCTTCGAATCATCAAAATCACCCCTTTGGTTTACCACATTGTCATTATAGCACTACTTGGCATTACTTGCAAGGGGTTTATTATCTTTTTTTGTGATTAACTGTAAAATATTTTTATTCTCTATCTCCGCTCTATTTGGTCTCAATTTGGGATTGCTGGTATCTTTTTACGGCCCTTAGCACTACAATTTGAACTGTAAAACTCGGGTTATAACATATGAATATATATTTGTCTATAAAAAAAGACTTTTGCTAGTTGGATTTGTTTGTGAAACCGAATCTATTCAGTATTATATTTCTCGTTACAAATTGTCTCATCGCAAATACGCCTTTTCAAAGGAAAAAAAGGAATTAAAATCGAAACTGATTTTTGGTATATCTTGTATTCCGGACGCGATGACAAAATTTTCTTTTCCATCATGGGAATACTAATAAATAAAAATAATGCCGTCATCGCCATTGGTGCCAACAATAAGATGTTGATGGTTTGATAAGTTCCGAAATACATTACCCATACTCCCCACCACATCAAAACTTCGCCAAAATAATTCGGATGCCGAGAAAATTTCCATAATCCTTCATTAATACACTGTTGTTTTCCATGGTTGCGATGGCGGAATGACGTCATCTGCCGATCAGAAATGTATTGAATAAAGACGGCAACGATACATAGTGAAAAGCCAACGACGATTAACAAATTTACCTCTGGTTCAGCGCGTAAAAAATAATAAGCATTGGCTAGTTGAAAAAAGACAATGATTGTTGGCATCAAGTTTATTCCCCACAAATTTGCAATAAACCATAGTCGAGGATGTTTGTTATGAATCATTGTGTAACGCCAGTCTTGAACTGAAAAATCAACCCATCCATCTGCCCAATTAAGGGTTAATCGGATTGACCACATCACGATGGCTAACATTAGTAATATAACACTTAGTTTAATGTTCGACTGAAGAACAATTATCCATCCAATCACAATTAATGGTGGAACAAAACTCCAATATGGATCATAAACACTTGCGTTCTTAATTAGCAAACCCAAGGTCCATATAATAATGGTTGCGATAATGTCGGAAAAAAACATTTTTATCAACACATTATCGATTGGTATAACAAAAAAAACAATCACGGCCCCACTGATTGCGGCGATATACATTAAAACAAGTATGATTAATGTCTTAATTCGCTGGCTAATTGATTTCATTTTTTACTCTCACTTCAGTTTGGATTAGTCGTTTTTATAATGACAATTGCCTCAGCCAAAGCGAACGAAACTGCTTTTTTGCGAATCAACATCCGATCACCCGAAAACCATTTTTTATATGTCAATATTTTGTCGAAATAAGCAAATCCAAAATACACTGTCCCCACGGGGTTTGCTTCGGTCCCACCAGCGGGACCGGCAATTCCAGTAATCGAAATTGCTAATTCACAATTAGTGATTTTTTTAAGACATTTAGCCATTTCCTCAGCACATGCAAGGCTAACGGCTCCGTGTCGTTTCAGACAAGAATCATCAATTCCTAAGATTCTCATTTTTGCATCTTCAGAGTAAGTAATAAAAGCCTCTTCAATAATTGATGATGATCCACTGACATTGATGATTCGCGATGAAAGCATGCCACCAGTGCACGATTCAGCAGTCGAAATATGATAATTTTTTTCCGTCATAGTATTAAATAAAACCTGTTCTAATGATGTATTCGGAGGCGTTATAATAAATTCACTAAATGTTTTCTTAAATATTTTTAACGTCCGGTTAAAATGTCTTTGATCCTCGGTTTCGGTATAGAAACTGACGATCAAATCTCCTTCTTCTTCAGATAACCGGATTGTGACATCTCGAAATTTAGGGACCTTGTCGTTTAGCGTACTCACAGAATCTTGAATACTGATACCAAATAAAGTATATTCCTCTTTATAAACAACCTTATTGATTAGACTGTTTTCCAAGTTTATCATCACCCGTCTATAAATTAAAACGAAAATGGAAAATGTCACCATCTTGAGCAATGTAATCTTTACCCTCGAGACGAATCTTTCCTAATTCCTTAGCTTTAACTTCGGATCCACAAGCGATTAAGTCATCATAACTAATTGTCTCGGCACGAATAAAGCCTTTTTCAAAATCTGTATGAACTACGCCAGCACATTCCGGCGCCTTTGCCCCTTTTTTAAACGTCCATGCGCGAACTTCGTCTTTTCCGACAGTTAAAAATGTTTGTAAATGAAGCATCTCATAACTTTTTTGAATCAAATCAATTAATCCTGGCTGCTTTACACCAAGATCTTCAAGAAATATCGCTTTTTCAGAGTCTGGTAATTGTGATAATTCCGATTCAATCTTTGCGCTGATAACACATACCTTAGAGCCTTCCGACGAGGCGATTTCCATAACTTGTTTTACGTACGTATTATGGCTGTAATCAGTCAATTCCTGGTCCGAGACATTACAAACATAAAGCATCGGTTTAGCGGTTAAAAAGTTAAAATTACGCAACCACTTTGTTTCTTTATCTGACACATTCATTGATCTGATCGGGAGCGATTTTTTGAGAGTAGTCAGAATCTGAATTAGCAAATCATATTCTTCAACCGCATCTTTATCCGTTTTCATTTGCGCGCGCTTTTCGATTTTTGGAATCCGCTTTTCAACCGTTTCCATATCGGCAAATATAAGTTCTAACGCAATAGTTTCGACATCTCTTATCGGATTAATGTTGCCTTCTACATGAATGATATTATCATCATCAAAACAACGAACTACTTGACAGATTGCATCGCAATTTCGAATATATGATAAAAATTGATTTCCCAGCCCTTCGCCTTTTGAAGCTCCGCGAACCAATCCCGCAACATCAGTAAACTCAAATGTCGTATAAATGGTTTTTTTGGGATTATACATCTTGACCAATGTATCAACTCGGGCATCGGGAACTTCGACAACTCCGATGTTTGGGTCAATCGTCGCAAAGGGAAAATTAGCAGCAAATGCATTTGATTTAGTCAAAGCATTAAATAAAGTCGATTTGCCTACGTTAGGTAAGCCAATAATCCCGGCCGTCAATCCCATAATTTCAACTCCTAAAGAATGTCTGGTTCTATTGTATCAAAAACCTCGACTTTATTCAATAATAACCCATATTTGCATCATATATTTAAAGGAAAAACCGACTATTCGTCGGCTTCTGCATTATCATTTTTTCCATTAATCGAAAGAAGATTAATATTAAATAACCGTGTTGCGTTATATGCTGTTATTTTTTCAACTTGTTCATATGTCATATTTCTTAATAATGCAATTTCATTACATATATATTTAAGATGTTTCGGTTCATTAGTTTTCCCTCGGTATGGCATTGGTGATAGATATGGGGAGTCTGTTTCAATCATCAATCTAGCATCAGGAATTGCTTTGGCGACATCTTTGGGAACTTTGGCATTTTTAAATGTCACCGGGCCGGCCAAAGAGATGTTCATATTTAAATCGATAAAACGAAACATTGATTCCACCGACCCAGAATAACAGTGCATGACTCCTGGCAAATCAAGGGGTTTATTTTCCTGAAGAATCGTAAATGTGTCTTCAGTAGCCTCACGCATATGGATTATCAATGGCAACTTAAATTCTTTAGCCAAAGTAATTTGGCGTTTAAAAACATCTATCTGTTCCAATCGATAAGTTTTATCCCAGTAATAATCCAATCCGCATTCACCAATCGCAACGACCCGTGGATCCGAAAGATTGGTTCTTAGTTGTTGCCAATCTGCATCTGATATCTGAGAAGCGATTTCCGGATGGAACCCGATTGCAGCATAGACAAACGAATATCGGTGTGCTAATTCCAAGGCTCGTCGATTTGCTTCAGGGCCATATCCAACACAAATCATAATTCCGACTTCATTATTTTTTGCTTCTGCAATAACTTCCTCGACTTGGGAAAATAAAAGATTATCATTCAAATGACAATGGGAATCAAATAACATGTTCTCACCCGTCTTTACGACCATTATATCACGATATTTGTCTTAAAACAAAAAAGGGACGCAAATGCATCCCTCTGTTTTTGCAAAAAAATTACTTAATGATTTTTACTACTGATCCGGCTCCGACAGTATGCCCGCCTTCACGGATAGAGAATTTTGTGCCTTGTTCCAAAGCGATAGGATGAATTAATTCAACAAACATTTCAATGTTGTCGCCGGGCATAACCATTTCTACACCTTCTGGCAATTGAATTACGCCGGTAACATCGGTAGTCCGGAAGTAAAATTGCGGACGATAGTTCGAGAAAAATGCAGTATGACGTCCACCTTCTTCTTTGGTCAGGACATAAACCTGAGCTGTGAAGTTAGTGTGAGGAGTAACTGATTTTGGTTTGGCAATGACTTGTCCACGTTGAACTTCTTCACGGGCAACACCGCGCAGTAACAATCCGACATTGTCGCCGGCTTGAGCAAAATCAAGCAACTTACGGAACATTTCGACACCAGTTACAACCGATGCTCTAGTATCTTTGATACCGATAATTTCGACGGGATCGCCAACTTTGATGGTTCCACGATCAACACGTCCGGTAGCAACAGTTCCCCGTCCAGTAATTGTGAAGACGTCTTCAACAGGCATTAAGAATGGCTTATCTACTGGTCTTTCTGGCATCGGGATGTATGAATCGACAACATCCATTAATTCCATTATTTTCTTTTCAGCTTCTTTATCGCCTTCAAGAGCTTTTAAAGCTGATCCAACAACAAATGGAGTTTCGTCACCATCATAATGATACTCAGTCAGCATTTCCCGAATTTCCATCTCAACAAGTTCGATCAGTTCCGGATCGTCAACCATGTCAGCTTTGTTCAAGAAAACGACCATTTTCGGTACTCCGACTTGGGAGGACAGAAGAATGTGTTCACGTGTTTGAGGCATGGCACCATCGGCTGCAGAAACAACAAGGATTGCTCCATCCATTTGTGCGGCACCAGTGATCATGTTTTTAACATAGTCGGCATGTCCTGGGCAATCTACGTGAGCATAGTGACGCTTTTTCGTTTCATATTCAATATGAGCAGTATTAATCGTGATTCCTCTTGCTTTTTCTTCCGGAGCGGCGTCAATCGAAGCATAGTCACGATACAGAGCGCCGCCCTGTTGGGCTAATACTTTGGTAATTGCTGCGGTCAAAGTGGTTTTTCCATGATCAACATGGCCAATTGTGCCAATGTTAACATGAGGTTTGGTACGTTCAAATTTAGCTTTTGCCATAATGGTAATCTCCTTTTATATTTTTGTTTTTTTTAGACTTGTCAACGATATTATTTTATAACAAGTTAACTAATAAAGCAATAGTAAGATATCTAGGGGTACAAATAACAAAGTTATTTCAAGAAAATCAACTATTACGTTCTTTTACGATTGCTTCTGTAATTGATTTCGGGCATTCTTCGTAATGTGAGAATTGCATTGTATGCGTTGCCCGACCTTGGCTGTTGGAGCGAAGTGCAGTGGCATATCCAAACATCGCGGCAAGCGGTACTTTTGCGGATATTTTCTGAGCATTGCCATGCGAATCTTGTCCTTCGATACGTCCACGACGACTTGTCAAATCACCAATGACATTTCCTAAATATTCATCAGGGCAGACAACATCAACCGCCATAATTGGCTCAAGTAGCGCTGGTTTGCATTTTTCTTTTGCTTGGCGAAGCGACATCGAAGCAGCAATTTTAAATGCCATTTCGGATGAGTCCACTTCATGAAATGATCCATCGAAAAGAGTGCACTTGATATCCAAAACTTGATAACCCGCAATTACACCGCCACCAAGGGCTTCTTGTAAGCCTTTGTCAACGGCAGGAATGAATTCTCTGGGAATAACTCCGCCGACAATCTTGTCAACGAATTCATAGCCTTTTCCGGGATTCGGTTCAAAACGAATCCAAACATGTCCATATTGTCCATGCCCACCTGATTGACGAATGAATTTTCCTTCACATTCTGCACTGGATTTTATCGTTTCTCGATATGATACTTGGGGATTGCCAACTGTCGCTTCGACCTTAAATTCACGACGCATACGGTCAACAATAATGTCAAGATGAAGTTCACCCATTCCAGAGATGATTGTTTGGGACGTTTCTTTATCAGTGTAAGTTCTGAACGTTGGATCTTCCTCGGCAAGTTTCTGCAGAGCAACACCCATTTTTTCTTGATCACCTTTGGTCTTTGGTTCGATAGCAACTGAGATAACCGGTTCGGGGAAGTTCATTGATTCTAAAACAACGAACTTACGGTCGGAACAAAGTGTATCTCCGGTTATGGTATCTTTTAAACCGACGCAAGCAGCAATGTCACCACAGTATACTTGGTCAATTTCAGTGCGATTATTGGCATGCATTTGTAGCAAACGACCGAGTCGTTCTTTTTTGTTTTTTGAGGTGTTGATAATGTAAGAGCCTTTTTCCGCCATTCCTGAGTAGACTCGGATAAAGGTCAACCGGCCAACAAACGGATCAGTCATGACTTTGAAAGCTAATGCGACAAGTGGGTGATCATCATCATGAGCGATTTCGATTTCGTTTCCTTGCTTATCAAACCCTTTTATCGGAGGTACTTCGACTGGTGAAGGCAAATAATCGATAACGGCATCTAGCATTGGTTTAACACCTTTATTTTTGAATGATGACCCACAAAGGACCGGGAAAAAGGTGACACTCAATGTGGCTTTACGAATGGCTCTTTTTAAGACTTCGATTGCGATTTCTTCGCCATCGAGATAGCTCACCATAAGTTCTTCATCGAAATCGGCAACCGCTTCAATAAGCTGATTACGTTTTGCTTTTGCGAAATCCATCATTTCGGCGGGAATCGCAATTGTTTCGTAATTTTCTTCCGGCTCACCGTCAAAAAGAATGGCCTGCATCGCTACCAAATCTATGATACCATGAAAGGTGTCTTCGACCCCAATTGGCCACTGAATAGCTTCTGATTTTGCACCGAGACGATTATGAATTGTTTCTATCGAGTAGGCAAAATCCGCTCCTGTCTTATCCATTTTATTGGCATAAACGATTCGAGGAACATTATATTCATTGGCTTGACGCCATACTGTTTCGGTTTGTGGTTCAACGCCAGATGAGGCATCAAGGACGGTTACAGCACCATCTAAAACACGTAATGAACGTGCCACTTCAACGGTGAAGTCCACATGACCTGGGGTATCAATAATGTTTACCCGATGATTTTTCCAGAAAGCTGTGGTTGCCGCTGAAGTAATGGTGATTCCACGTTCCTGTTCTTGTTCCATCCAGTCCATGGTTGCCGTTCCATCATGAGTTTCACCCATACGATGGATTCTACCCGTATGATATAATACCCGTTCCGTGGTGGTGGTTTTACCAGCATCAATATGAGCCATGATGCCAATATTTCGTGTTTTATCTAAAGTATATTCACGTGCCATAACTTACCCTTCCTAACTAAAAGCGGTAATGAGCGAAAGCCCTATTGGCTTCGGCCATTTTGTGCATATCTTCTTTTTTCTTAACCGATGCACCGGTATTATTGGAAGCATCAATGATTTCTTTTGCCAAACGATCTTCCATGGTCTTCTCGTTTCTTGAACGAGAATATTGAACAAGCCATCTCAAACCTAGGGTGAGACGGCGATCAGGTCTTACTTCGCCAGGAACTTGGTAGTTCTGTCCGCCAATACGACGGCTTCTTACTTCAACGAGAGGCATGATGTTATTGATTGCATCATTGAACACTTCGAGGGGTTCGCGACCAGTAGTTTCTTTAAGTTGCGCAAATGCGCCATATAAAATATTCTGGGCGAGTCCCTTTTTTCCTTCCATCATGATACTATTAATCAATTTAGTAACCAGTTTGGAGTTATAAATCGGATCAGGCAAAACATCTCTTTTAACAACTTTTCCTTTACGAGGCATATAAATTCCTCCTTTCGAATAATAATGGAATTTTTTGCGATTATGTCAGTTGTCTTGTTGTTACTTTTTAGCCGGAGCCGGTCTTTTAGCTCCATATTTAGAACGTCCTTGTTTTCTGTCGGTTACTGATGTGGTATCTAATGTTCCACGAACGATATGATATCTTACGCCAGGGAGGTCTTTGACGCGACCGCCACGGATTAACACGACGCTATGTTCTTGCAACTTATGGCCAACGCCAGGAATATAGGCATTGACTTCGCCGCCGTTTGACAAGCGAACACGGGCGTATTTGCGAAGAGCGGAGTTTGGCTTCTTCGGAGTCATTGTCGCAACACGAACACAGACTCCCCGTTTTTGTGGACTAGCGAGATCAGTGTAATGCTTAGTCAATGTATTGAAGCCGATGTTAAGTTGAGGGGCTTTTGACTTCTTAATTTTGTCATGACGACCATTCTTAATTAGCTGATTGATAGTAGGCATTTGTTTTCCTCCTTTCATACCCACACACCCAGGAGGTGCGTTTGTTTCATTTTTATAAGGTTGCTCGCGCAACCTCATGATTCACATTTTTACAGCAACAATATTATACACCACACATCGAGGAGTGTCAACCACAAAAAAATTATTAATGAGATAAATAAATGCGTCGTTTTTCATAAAAAAACCTCTCGTCGGATTATCCGCAAGAGATCTTTAGAACACATTGGCGCCTCAACTAGGACTTGAACCTAGGACCCCATGATTAACAGTCATGTGCTCTAACCAACTGAGCTACTGAGGCTCATAAAGATTAATAATAAAGAAAGAAGCCTGGCGACGTCCTACTCTCGC
>JAQWBC010000021.1 GCA_028707415.1 Candidatus Izemoplasmatales bacterium | reverse complement strand
ATGTTTAAGTTTGCAACAATGGTTTTTATCGAATTCCGTTCAACAACCATTCGACAGGTTAGCGTTTCGGAAATCATCTTGCGTCTCAACTCTTCGTTATCACTCTCAAAGATGTCTTTTAAAACTGTCAGTGACCCTGTCGTTAAAAAATCATTGATGACAATATAATGACGCGGAACAATACTGATGTACCCTTTTGTCGAAAGCGTCGAAATGGCGCTGTTTACCACGCTTCGACTTACGTGATGTTCTTTGGCAAGATTACGAAGTGGTGGCAATTTATCACCAGATTTATAAACGCCGGATATGATGGCGTTTTGAATCGTTTTAACCAGCATCTCTGTTCGATTATCTGGCGTTATCATTGATGAATTGAGTCCTTTCTATCAAAAATTACTTCTGAGTTTTTTTCTGTTGGATAAATATATTTATGAATTGGGGGCATCGAATTATATACTCGTTCGATTTCGATATATCCATATCCTTTGGAATCAAACCCGTTAAATGTCCCCTTGATCAAGACATCTTCCATCGACATACTAAAAGCCAAAACTGCTACTTTTAGTCCTTGTTTGACCGCCGATAACCATTCTGTATAAGGTGCGTTTTTGATGACAATCCGATTAGTCCCAACCGATTGTGCTTGGATGATCGGAATGATTTGGGGATATCCATCCGCGCCAAGAAAGGCTAAGAATTTCAAGGTATCGAGCTTGGCAGTAAACTTTGCTGCCCAAGGTTTTAAAACCGGTTCTGGTGTTTCTTGTTTAAAGCGATTCTTGTTAATAAGAACATTAATCGCATTACCGATTACTTTACCCATCGGTAAAACATATTTGTCCGATATTTCCACTAAATCCAGATAGTAAACCGTGTTGATACCGAAATATGAGTTATATCGGTACAAAGGCTGGTTATTGTACATAACGTAATCCTCACCTTCTTTGACAAAATGTGTATAATTCATTTTGCCAAACCAGAAGGCTTTTTCCGGGTTCATAATCAAAAACCCGGTTTTTGGACGATCAACGATGTATTGTTTGCTTAACCCTTCGACAAATTTGCCAAACATCATCGTTTTATCGTCTTTACCCTGTAAAGTCGATAATACCGAAAGATGAGGTTCACCGTGATCGTCAATTGTTGCGACGAGGCCAATTTTAATCGAACTGCTAAAAGCCTTCATCATTTCCTCGTTCATTGTTTTGTACATTTTACTTCCTCCTCTAACTGGGTTAACCCAGTAAATGAGACCACTTCCGGCTTTGATACAATCGCTTGCGCGGTACTTAAAAGTAAAGCCATAGTATCTTTGGTTACCAATGGGGTTTTTTCGAATTCCCAAGATTGACCAAGCCGAGCGTATTTATCAATACATAAATTATTGAAAGCACATAATTCCCAACGTTCGAAGCGAATGGAATACTCAGAAAGAAAAGTCGCAATTGCCTTGATGTTTTTAACATCATCCGTTGCGTTGGGAATAATCGGTGTCCGAATCCATATTTTGACAGACTCTTGACTTAATCGAATTAAGTTACTTTTGATTATTGCATTATCAACACCACATAAGCGTTGATGATCTAAAGCATCATCAACTTTTAGGTCATATAGAAGCAAGTCAACATATGGCAACAGCGTTTCAAAGTTGGCATATTGGGTATATCCCGATGTATCAAGCGCAATAGAAATGCCATGAGCCTTCAATTTTTGACACAACTTAACTGCTTCCGTAGTTTGAGCCATGACTTCGCCTCCGGAAAGAGTTACTCCTCCTGAGCCGTTGAAATATGCTTTATCTTTGATGATTTCATTAAACAGCATCTCTACGGATATAATTTTGCCAATTTGTTGCATAGCCCCTGCGGGGCACCCATCGACACATTTGAGACACAATTTGCATTTCGTCATATCTGAATCGATTCCGTTTTCTGTTACGCTTAAGGCTTGAGCGGGACAGTTCACAATACAAATGTGACATCCAATACAGCGGACTTGAAACCATTCTTTCTGAATTGAGGGGAGAATTGATTCCGGATTGTGACACCAAGTGCATTTTAAGGGACAGCCCTTGAAAAAAACTGTAGTTCTTAATCCAGGGCCGTCCTCAGTCGACATCCTTTGAATATTGAGGATATTCATACTATTAGCCTAATATTGTTGGTGCGATTCGCGAGCGATAATCTCGTTTTGGAGTTCGCGACCGACCGTTACGAAATAAGCATTGTACCCTGTAACCCGCACTAACAGGTGTTTGTATTCATCGGGATGAGCTTGAGCATCTCGTAGCATGTTCGAATCAAGGATGTTAATTTGTAATGCTGTTCCACCGTTATGAATATACCCTTTTAAAAAAGCTTTAAACTTATTCAGATGATCGGGATTGCGTAACAAAGACGAATTGAAAGTAATCGTGTGACTAGCGCCATTCGGTAAACAGTTGCGATATTCAAGAAAATCGCCATTTTCAGACTTTCCTCCTAAAGCAACGCCCACCGAATTTGAGTTGGCGGTTGGACCGAAGATATCGGCTCCGTTGGAAGGACATATCGCATTAGAAAAGAATTGTCCTTGTTTTCTTCCGTCGGGAGAAGCAGGTAAAACAAAACCAGCACTAGCCCAATAGTTCCAAGAAAGCATTCCCGGGCGAAATTGGCGATGAGTAGATTTTGTCTTATATTTCCACGTTTCGTTGGCGAAGAACTCCATGTAATCTTTCGCAATCGCATCGGCTTCAAAATCGTCGCGACCATATTTAGGAGCACGATTCTTGGCAATGGCCTGCATAATTTCATAGCCTTCCCAATTATTAACTAATGCATTTTTGACTTCGTTAAGCGAATATTCTTTTCTATCATAGACTAAATACTTGATCGCCAAAATCGAATCGACGGTTGTGGCATACGTCACTCCTTCGATTGTCACAAACGACAATTCAGCCCCACCTTCGGTTACATCAAGTGCTTTTTCCATGCAACCATTGACAAGAGTCGACAGATAAATAGTATTACCATATTTAGCTCGGATCCGCTCCGACAATTCATAGATTTCAACACTCTTTTTAATAATAAAACCAGTTTGAATTTTAACAGCATTATAAAATTTATCAAAGGTGTTTAGTTCTTCAAGCTCACCGGTTTTAGGGCCATGTTGTTTGATTGGCAATTTTTGACCAGTCAAATCGTTTTTCTTTGGAAGCAAGTCTTTCCCGTTATTTAATGCTAATTCAACCGCTTTATATAAGTATAAATTATCATCGACGGTTCCAGAACGATCGTTGCCGACCATCGTGTTTTCTAAACATCCGACGGAAGCATAATCCGCAACATTCGCAAAATTTATAAGGTCGTCGCATTTTGCTTCTTTGGCTTCACGAATCATTCCCGCGATTGATCTTTCATCAAAATTAAGTAAAAATGGTGCTCCCTGAGAGGATGCAATCATCTCTACAACTCGATCCATCAGTTTGTCGGGGGTGTTTTTATGAATACGAACATTGGGTTTTGGCTCCAATATCGGTGACAAATCATCAATGACGTCCAACAAAATATATGTGAGTTCATTGGTTAAATCTTCGCCTTGGGCATTGCATCCGGAGAGATTGAACAATTGGCCAAAACCAGCGGTGATGCCATTATTACCAACACGGATCTGAGCATCATATGCTGTGTTGCAGTGAAACCAAAAACAGCCGAGAATATCTTTAACTAATTCATCGGTCATGCCTTCTGCTTTTGATTTTATATAATAGGGATAAAGATATTGATCGAGTCTGCCAAATGACACTCCCGGCCCAGGGTAATTTTCATCCGCCATTACCAGCATATGCGTAATCCATAATGATTGAATTGCTTGATAGAAGTTTTCCGCTTTTTTCCATGGCACAATTTCCATGTTAGCCTTCATCTGTAATAATTCCGCTTTCCGCAGCGGGTCAATCATTTTTAAAGCTTCTTCTTCGCATTTTACCGCATATTTCTTGGCGAGATCTCTTGGCATCGTAGCCGCAATCATCATCGCTTTGATTTGTTCGCCTGAAGAAGAGTTTTGTTCGTTGGGTGTCATTGATTGATAGCGGTTCTCCAAATCGGAAAAAACTTTTACGAATCCATGATCAATGATTTTCTGATAATCAGGAATTAGATGACCGCTTGTGGCTCCATCATTTCCAAACCCATAGTAATAATAATCGACTTCCTGTTTTCGAGAACCGTTTTTTCCATAAACCAAATGATCACGATCTTTAGCTTCTGCTTTAGTCAAACAATGTGATGTTAACATATTAAATCGAGCACCACATAATAAATCGTTGGGAATAATCTCCACTGGAACGTGATTTACAATCGCTTCTTTTATGAACGTCGCTCGTCGCTCTTTTAAGGACAATTGCCAGAACTCATCGGGCATATTAATATGTTCTGCCGATTGTAAACTTGAACTTGTATAAGTTTGATAAAAGGGAATCGTCTCGGGAACAATGTAATATGTCAATTCATCGAATAAAAAATCCCAGGGTTTCCCATCGGAATAACAATTGTATTCGTTATTCCAAGTCCGTTTCACCCCTTCAAAATAAAAGTTGCGCAACCATTTAATTCTTGGCGAGAGATTCTTTGGTTCTTTCATTTTCACAATGCCGTCCATAATCTTCCTCCAATGCTTTTATTGTGGTAATACCACAAATAAATTATATACTGTTGTTTCGAGTATTTCAAGCGCTTTTCAAAAACATTATCTCGCCATTAATATTGCCCTTTTTCCTAAAGCCATTGATTTCTTCAGTAAGTGTATATCTACCTGTATCGGCATCCAAAAAGATGCTTAGTATTTCTAATTACCGCAGAATTTGCAATAAAAAAACTTTTCCATAAGTCGAATTCGTATCCTTCTTATGAAAAAGTATTGTTATTAATTTACCTATTTATAGTGCCGCAAGAATCACAGATTCTTCTTTTTCTTGTTTTTTGACATCTGTCTTTTTATTTATTAGTTTTTCCATATTGATTAGCAAAATAATTCCGCCAATCAATAAGGCTAAGCCTTTGAAGCCGTCAGATATGTTTAAAGACCACCAAATACCCTTTTCAGCCATTGAACCAATCATCAATAATGCTAATGGAATGCGGATAACATTGCCGATGATTCCGAAAATAGAAGGTATCTTGGTTTTTCCGACGCCATTGAATAAGCCCGAGCCAATGCCTTCAATCATCATAAATATTTGCGAGAAACTAATTATTCGGAGATACTCAGTCCCATAAGCGACCGTGATTTCGTCACTATTAAGAAACAAGCGGATTATGTCTTCGGATCGAAAAAAGAAAATGATGGTAATTATTGCCGCATATGGAACAAGAATTGCCGCTAATAAGATTGTCCCCTTGCGAATTCGCCCATAATCCCTTGCTCCAAAATTTTGCCCGACAAACACGGTTAATGCGGTCTGAAACCCACCAGCAATCATCCATGTAAATTGTTCGATTTGCGAACCGAGGCGTTGAGCAGCAAAAACCTCGGTGCCAAAACCATAGACCATAATGCCGATAATTATTGAACAAACAGTAAAAAACATACTTTGCAGACCAGTCGGAAAACCGATTCGCATCATTTCCTTTATCGCCATTAAACTGAAATTTTCCCGTTTCAGTGAAAAAACCTTTTGCTTAGAAAAGATATATACCATTACAAATATCAAAAGGGTAAAAATTTGAGATATTACCGTGGCAAGAGCCGCTCCAGTTACTCCCAATCCCAAGGAAATAATCAATAATGGATCTAAAATCATGTTCATAATTAAACCAATTGGCAAAATCATAAGATTTAAGTATGTTTTTCCTAACCCTTCATTAATAGCGGAAAAGCCATTAGTGACAAACTGAACAAAATAAAATCCCCCAGTGATGGCGAGATAACGATTTGAGTCGTTATATACTGTATCGCCATTATCACCAAACAAAGAAATTAGTGGGCCTCGGAATAGTAAAATCAAAGCGGAAGTCACTATGCCAAAGATTATTTCAAGCAATAAACCATTGGAAGCATATTTTTTAACTCCGTCTAGGTTCTTTTCGCCAGCAAAATGACTGACTTTGACAGAAGTTCCAATTTTACCGATTAATATCAGCCCAAAAGAAAACCAAAGAATATAGCTGGCCGTTCCGATTGCCGATATCGCATCTGATTCCGAAAAACCGATGGTATCAACCTGGCCAATCCAAAACATATCGGTAAGACTATATGCCATCTGGGAAATTGACGTTAACAAAACTGGCAAAGCTATTGCCATGATTTTCTTAAATATTGATCCGTGGGTCAAATCATAAATTTTGCTCATATAGTATCCGCCTGAAGTATTGATTATCTAATTATCGAAAAGAAACCTCGTCCAAGGTTTCTCTGATGAATTTTAGTTAAATTTTTGTTTTATTCTTTCGATTCAATGAGATATGTTGCTTCCATATCCGCTATCGATAAGGCTAGAGCCAAAGGAAACTTTTCAAAGGTGTTAGACACGTTTTGTTTATTTTCAGTATCGGAAAAGCCCATATGGAATCGGATAGCAAATGCTTCTTCACGAGTCAGTTTCATGAACCCAGAAATGATATACACCGATTTTTCGCCATGTCCATATGGCAATTGATCGTTGTAATCGTAAGTGGGGACTTGAATCCAAGCCCCAGTTTTATCTTTAACGTTGCGAGTGCTTTTCTGATAAATGTTGATTTTGCATAAATCGTGTAACAAGGCTACGATAGCAATTGTCTCATCAGAAAAACCCATTTGATATTCGGTTCTGACCTTGGGACGGTTCAAATACTCTTTTAGACATTGATAAACGTTGAGTGAATGTTCCACCAAACCACCTTCATAAGCCAAATGAAAGCGAGTCGAGTCTGGCGCTATGAAAAAATCGCTTCCCGAGGAAAGTAGGTATTTCATTAATTCATCGGCACCTTCGCGTTGAATCATCTGATTGTAAATGTTGATGAAGTCAGTCCGTTTGTCCAAAGCCGTTGTTATAGAGCTCTGCATTTGACCGCGGTTCCGATTATTTCATAAGATTTTTCGTTGAATTCAACTGGAACCAGAACTTGTTGAATATCCTTGATTTGGTATTCAGCATTATCAGAAAGGTCTTTAATGATGCCGTCAATCGAGAATCCGTTATCAAATATGGAGCCAGAAAAAACAAACAAATCGTCATCCTCATAGCGTTTTGCATTCCGAACAAGTAGATTTGTCAAAACTGTGAATTGATTTTTGGAATTTCTGATTTCAAACTTATAAGGGTTTTCCAAATTGAAACGTCGTTTGAGATTGTCTTCCAAAATTGTGTTTTCGACGCTCATTTTGGCTGACTCATATCCTTTTTCAACGCTTTTGACAACTTTGATTCCTAATTCTTTCAATTTGTTAGCAAATGTTTTAACATCACCCATAAATCTCACCCCTTTATATTGTATTTTTATTTAAAATAATCCGACAATTTCATCATCGATGACGTCCATGTTTTCATATGCACCGATCTTTGGTAATCCCGGCATTGTCATAACCTCGCTAGTTAAAGCCACAAGAAACCCAGCACCAATAGAGGGTTTGAATTCCCGAATTGTAATAGTGAAATCTTTCGGACGGCCAAGGATTTTGGGATTGTCCGAGAGTGACAGCGGCGTTTTTGCCATACAGATTGGCAATTTATCCCAACCAAGCTGATTATATTGAATAATCTGTTGTTCAGCCGTGTCCGAATAGACAACGGTTTTCGCTCCGTATATTTTTGTGGCAATTCGCTCAATTTTCGTTTTAATACCCTCATCTAGTTTATATAAGGGATTACTATTTAAATTGTTAACGGTATCAGTTAAATTGATGATCGTCTTTGCAAGTTTTATCCCGCCGGCACTGCCAAGAGTAAAAACGTCGGATATTTCCAAAGGAATATCGTTTGCTTTTGCCCAATCAGATAGTAATTGGATTTCTTTTTCGGTGTCACTACCAAATTTGTTTAAAGCAATAACGAAAGGCAGATTAAACAATTGAATATTCTCAATATGTTTTTCTAAGTTGCCAAGTCCATTTTGCAAACGACAAAGGTCTTCGGTTTTGATTTGATCTTTTGGCATACCTCCATGCAATTTCAAAGCGCGGATACTAACAACTAGAACAATCGCCGATGGCATTGTTCCTAAAACCCGAGACTTGATATCAATAAATTTTTCCATCCCCAAATCCGCTCCGAATCCAGCTTCGGTTATCACATAATCAGCGATTCGGCGAGCAAAAGCCGTCGCAATTACCGAATTACATCCGTGAGCAATATTTGCAAATGGGCCTCCGTGGATTAAAACCGGGGTATTTTCTAAAGTTTGAACTAAATTTGGCTGGATGGCATCTTTCAAAAGCATTGTCACAGCTCCAGCCACTTTCAAATCACCGGCAGTGATGGGTTGGTTATCCACGTTATAGGCAACAATGATTTTTTCAACTCGTTTTCGCAGATCATCAAGATCTTTTGATAAACAAAGTATCGCCATAATTTCACTAGCAACAGTGATATCAAACCCGTCAAAACGACTGACTTCCTTGGAACTGGATAGTCCGACTTCGATTCTACGAAGTGCTCGGTCATTCATATCCATACATCGTTTCCATACCACTCGATTCGCATCAATCCTGAGTGAATTACCTTGAAAAAGATGATTATCAATAACAGCACTGATGAGATTGTTAGCCGATCCGACGGCATGGAGATCACCAGTGAAGTGAAGATTAATATCTTCCATCGGAACAACTTGCGCATAGCCGCCTCCGGCAGCACCACCTTTGATGCCCATTACCGGTCCAAGCGAAGGTTCTCGCAAACAAATCATAGCCTTTTTCCCGAGTTTACGGATGGCATCCCCAAGACCGATAGTGGTTGTGGTTTTGCCCTCCCCGGCTGAGGTTGGCGTGATGGCAGTAACCAAGATTACTTTTCCTTGTTTTTGAAAACGGTCACTTTTGACCGCTGTCATTTTGATTTTAGCTTTATAGTTGCCATACAATTCTAAATCATCGGGATGCAACCCGATTTGTTGACCAATAGCGATAATACTTTGCATTTGCGAATTTTGTGCGATTTCTAAATCTGATCTCATGATTTTCTCCTTGTGCTGTCATTGATTACTAAGTTTTAATAGGGTAACGCTTTCTACGCCAGAAGTGTGTGGAAACATATCAATAGGTTGAATATATTTAATTTCGTACAAGTCCAATAATTTTGCTATGTTTTTAGCGAGCGTTGATGGATTACATGACACATAAACAATCCGAGGAATCTTTGCTTGTCTTAGTTCGTTGATGACGGCATCATCCAAGCCACTTCGGGGTGGATCGAAGACAATGACATCGGGTTTAATCTTTTTGCTTATTAATTCCGGCAGCTTTTTTTCCACTCGATCAGCTAAAAAAACACAATTACTGATTTTATTTATCGCAGCATTGGTGGTTGCATCTTTTATTGATGTGATGGCATAGTCAATACCGTATACCATCTTCGCCTTTTTTGCCATTTGCATAGAAGAAATTCCGACTCCGCAGAAAGCATCCACGATTATTTCTACTCCGGATAATTCGCAAGCTTTGATGATTTCAGCATACAATACCTTCATTTGTTGATTATTTAACTGGTGAAAAGCTTCGGGGCTAAGTTTGATTGTCAAGTCATCAATTTTTTCCGAAACATAGTTCAATCCAGCCATAAGATCAATCGTTTTGCCGAACATTAAGGGATTATGCTGTTTATTTACGGAATAAAATACGCCTTTAACAGTGGGAATTGACGCCATAATTTTTTTGGCAATATCTTTCAAAATCGGTTTAAAAGCCGAAACAATCAAGGTTATTTGAACCTCGTCTGTCGATTTTACATATCTTGTGACCAAATTTAACAAGATACCTTCGGGATTCATTTGATCAAATGCCATCATTTTATATTCAATTAAAATCTTTAAAACCGTTTGATTAACATGATTGATAATTGGGTCCTGAACCATGCAGGAATCAACAGTCACGAACCGGTTGGAGTTGGTTTCATATAAACCGAGTTCCAAACCCAGATTAGTGTTTTTAAAAGGCATTTGGGATTTATTTCGATAGCCAAAATTTTCTTTCATACCTGCAGTTTTACGAATATTAATGGTATCAACATTTATTTCGGTATATCTTTTTAAAGATTGAATTAAAATGCTTTGTTTAATCTTCAATTGTTCCAAATAGGCGATATGTAATAACTGACATCCACCGCATTTCTCATAGTAGGGACATTGTGGCTGAATCCGCCGGATTGATTGTTGTAAAAAAGCAATGATTTTGGCCATGGCAAATCCCTGCCTAATTTCAATGATTTCAGCCGTAACGGTTTCCTTAACAATCGCTCCTGGAACAAAGATCGCCATTTTATGGAAATAGCCAATACCCTCGCCGTTTATTCCCTGTTTTCGGATATCAATTGTAATCTTATCGCCAATGGCGATTCCTTGCGTAATATCCATTATTATCACCAGTATAATTATATCACATATCCTATAAGAAAATGAAAACATGCGTTTTCACCTAAGAGGCGTTTCGCCTCTTTTTTTAATGCTTAAAAACTGGTATGATATAAACATG
>JAQWBC010000196.1 GCA_028707415.1 Candidatus Izemoplasmatales bacterium | reverse complement strand
CCGTTATCGATAGCTAATTTGAGCTTACGTTCCAAAATGATTGTATCTTCTTCATATTTTTTAAGTGATGCATCATAGAGCATAAATCGATTCTTTCCTGAGATCTTTGCGTCCTTAACCGCGAGATTAGCTTTGCGAATCAAATCATTCACATCCCGATTCGAATCACTAAGGTAGACAATTCCCATACTGATGGTGCAATTAGTTTCATATCCATCAATAAAAAACGGTTTTTCGAAAATCTTCATAATGCGACCGGCAAAATCATAGAGTTGGGCTTGGGCCGTTTGATGAACAAGAATACTAAATTCGTCACCGCCAAACCGATATAGTTGTTCGGTAAGTTCAGGGATTTCTCGCAATTTTTTAACAATTATTTTCAGCAACGAATCGCCAACGGAATAACTAAATGTATTGTTTATCATCTTAAAATTGTCGATATTTATTAAACAGATGAAATCATTTTTATATACCGATAATCCACTCGAAAAAAGGTTTTTCAAATCAATTTCGAATTTTATCCGATTGGGAATGCCGGTCAAAACATCAGAAAAGGCAAGCGATGAAATCGTTTCTTGCGTCTTTTTGTTTTGGGTGATGTCGGTTAAAATCAGCATGGTAGTTTCATTATCATTGCCGAAATTAACCCCTGATTCGTTGATTATGAACCATCTGTCGGGATTGGTAAAATGGATTTCTTTTCCCATGTCTTTATCATGAACCGCATTAATGATACGATGAATACAGGTTTCGAGTTCTTTCACTTGAACGCTTGTGCGTTTATTAGTGTGGGGAATGATATCCCAGAACTTTTGATTTGCGAATTGGTATTTCATTGTCTTGGATTCAATGATAGCGATAGCAGCGGGCAATGATTCCGTTGAGCGATAATATTCTTGAACATTATGACTAATCAAATGCTTACTTGTAGAGCGACTGATGATTGATGCTAAAATATTGGCAACATCCTCAAAAAACATAATCTCATCGGTTGTCCATTTGCGAGGAGAAAAATTATCAACGAAATTCAAGAAACCATATCGTTTTTGTTCGTTATATAACCGTACGCCGACAATTGCCCGAGTAAATTTACGAAAATGCTTGGCATCAGGGAAAACGTCATCATAGTTGATGGGAAAACTTGCCTGAAATTCAAAATCCCAATTTTTGAAAAAGCTTGAGTCTTTTCGGACATTTTGATACACTTCTTTTCGAGAAGTCTCAGTATCAATATGCCATTCATAGACTAAACTGAATGTGTCGTTGGTTTCATTATATTGAAACATTGAACACCGTGTTAAGTCCATGACTTCGCTGATTTTTGGCATAACATGGTAGAAAAACTCTTCAACATCGTCTGTCGAATTAGCCGTATTAAGGATTTCCAGTAGCAATTCGTGACTCGCTTTTTGCCGAGAAAAATCACCGGCAAATTGTGAAGACGACTGAATCTGCATTAAAGCAATTCCAGTAGAAAAAATTATCACACCGATATTTTCGGCAACCAATTGGCTATATTTTTTAATGGCAGGTAAATCCAAATTGGAAATCAAGGAAAAATCTTGATTAGAATCAACGTATATTTGTGAGTCCAACCCGACCGGAAAATCCTTAAGTATCCCAAAAACGATCATGGTTCCTATTCGATAGTCACCATTCTTAATCGGCAAAGAAATCACCATAATGTTATCATATCGAGATGAAATCTGATCGTTAGCAGTGAAGGAAGTAAAATCAATGAACTGTTTAATCAATTCTTCTATCACTTTCGGTTTACCAAAAGATGTCATCACGAGCTGATCATTGACATCAAATATGGCAATATCAGAACCGATTGTTTTTGCCAGTTTATCGATGATTCCTTGGACATCGGCGTAGCGGACTGCCGAGGTAAAACTAAATTGTTTAGATAATTGTTGAATATTATTCATCGGCGAGTTTTCATAGATATGAATTTGTTCCAACGTTTCATACGCCGCTTTTGAAGTGGTAATGTTAACAATTGCCGATTCGATATATTCGATACCTTTTATCGTTGTTAAAATCATCGTTTCTCGTACCCAAAAAATGTGTTTATTTTTGGAATGGAACCGATATTCGCATATCGCTCGTAATTGTTCGTGCTTTAAAATCTTGGAAAAGGTTTCGTCATATATGGGTAAATCCTCGGGATGAATTATACTTTTAAAAGATAGCTGCTCATGAATGAAATCATTAGCAGAATACCCAAACTGAGCGATATTTTCGGTGATATCTATGATTTTGTTCGCCGTATCCACCCTTCGTATAATGTATACTGTTGGCATTTGATTAGTGATGGCAATTAATTTCTCGTAGTTTTGTGTCGAATCTTCAGAGACATTTTCACAAATGATTAACATTCCAATTTTAAAAATCTTCTGATTTTTCCCAAGATACGGAGTCAAATAAACTCGAGAAGGGATAACCTCGTTATTTACATTGATGATTCTGATAGTCGTCCAAAAAGTTTCCTTTTTTTCATATATATGCGTGTTCATTTCATTATTAAACCGGTCATAGTCACCAGGAAAAACAATATCGTTTAAAGATATTTTACC
>JAQWBC010000195.1 GCA_028707415.1 Candidatus Izemoplasmatales bacterium | reverse complement strand
CTAAGGTGTCATATTTTTGATGGATTTCGTCGACCATGATGACCACATTATCATTGATGGAAGTTTGGACGAGATGTTGATGATATAGGATGCGAAGGATGAGTAAAATGAGCGATTCGTCCTTTTTGAGTTTAAGCAAGTTCGTGTTTTCTGGCGATACCAATTGAATTGCTCCCCGTTCACGATCGAGATACAATTCATACCCGATGACTTGAAAATATTCATCAAAATAGTTCTTGAAACTCAAGACAAAATAGTATTGCTCTTTATTATCCTTTTTATCTTTTGCTAAAAAGGCACACGACAATAATTTATTGCAGGTATCAGCGAACATTGCCTTTTGCGGATTGGATAATTGATCAAAATTTTCGAGTATCATGGTCGGTTCCCCCTTATGATCTGGAAGTCGTACATATCGAAGCGATTATGTTTGATAATACTGGGTAAGGGTAAGATGAAATAATTCATTTCTTCCCCCGAATAAACTAAAATGTATAACAAACGCAAGACCGCTTCATCGCTTAAATCGACAGTAAGCAATTCGGAGGCTTTAATCAGGTTTTGTTTTTCAAAGACAAGACCTAAGTACTTTTTGATGACATCTTCGGAGAAGTTGGTTTCAAACTCTTTATAGAATGCTTCTTGCATCGCATCGCTCGGCGTTACGTCATTTTCTTGCAGGAATTGCGATTCTGCATGCCAGTAGACGCCCCGTGGGGTAAAGAGCGAATTATTATTAATGATACGATGCGTGCGAATGTTAAACAACGGATTAATTATTTTTAAAGTCTGGTCAGTTTTGTATTTCTTGATTCCATCAGCGGTATGCTTTAAGATTGTCGTCAGTTTCCCGATGATATTTTCATCATCATTCAATAAGAATTTAATCTTAGCTATCGTGGAGTTGACATAAATCTTGTTTTTATTGTCGATTTCATCAATGATTCGTGAGAGCGAATTATAGATGTCGATAATATCATCGATTTTCTTATTAGCTCTTGCTTTTGCTAAATCATAATTATGGTTTGAAAGCTGCATGTAATCTTTAGCAATCAAATCCATGATGACATTGTTATGCTGGTATTCTTCCATTCGTTTGATGATTTCTAATTTATATTTATTAACATTATCGCTAGTTTTTAGTCGGTAATAAGCTTGGTCGACAAGTTCAACTTTATAATTGACTAACAAACTGATCAGATCACAGATTTCGTTGTTATCAAGAATCGTTTTGATATAAAATTTCAACCGCGAATCCAGTTTTCGGATTTCGCGAACAAAAGCAATCGTATTTTTATAGACTTGATCGAGAACCATCGCGAAATCCGGATTATCCGCGGTCAATAATGTATAAACAGTGTAGATATATCCCCGAAATTCATGGGAATCGTCCTCATATCCATAATATGTATCTTGACTAATCATTTTCAAAGATTGAATAATGGTAATAGCATAATCACGAAAGTTCATAATCTCGACATAATCGTTGGTGACGTCGATATCAATCCAGCCACACTCTTCAAAGCGACGCAGAATCGCACTTGCTTTACTTCGGACATCAGTTATTTCTTCGTCGTCTTCGATGATGGTATCGGCGGGCATTATTTCCAGAACGTCGCAGATGACTTGTTGGGCAATGCTTTTTTCCATTCCCAAGATAGATCCTTGTTCATAGGTTTTAAAAACCTCGAACAAACATTTACCATAGATTTCCTGATTTTTACAATTAAGGATAGCGAAGAAATTCGCTGGTATTAATTTGAATATTTCCATAAAGAATCTCCTTTTAGTAGGTTTCTTGGTGATTGTGAGTTAATTTTCACGGTAATAATCGAAACCACCTCCAACCAGACTATTAAGATTATTGTCGATTAAAATCCATTCTTTACGGAATTCCTTCAAGGTTTTTGTTCCCTCAGGAGTGATTTGATAATATTTACGAGTCATGCCTTTTTTGTTTTTTTCCAGATAGAAAGCAATTTTACCATCATCAACTAATCGCTTCAAAGCAAAATACATCGTGGCGTCTGATAGCATAAAGTTGCGATCAGAGACAGTCTCGATGATTTTAGCGATTTCATAACCATAGCTATCAAACTTGGCAAGAATCGATAGAATGATATATTCCGTGAAACCACGGATGTATTCACCCGAGTTCGTCATCATATCACTCCCTTCAGTATATAACGTGTTTATATATATTCAGTTTATACATAATCTGATTATATTATAATTTAATCGAGTGTTTTTGTAAACAACTATTTTTGATATTTTACTCAAGCTGTTTTTTTCATCGAAATTGGCTTTCTTAGTTTACATGCTCATTTAATCGATACATCATTTAAGAAGTGGTTATTTAGTTGAATTATGTGATATAATTTAAAATGAAGATGCTTGGAGGAGTGATGGATTTGGGCATAAAAATGCTGTGGGGGAAAATTAAAGAATCCTTAAAAGCGATTATTCCGATTTCAATCATTATTCTGGTTATTAGTTTAATAATCGGCGTTGATGGGACAGTAATTATTAGTTTTCTCATTGGCGATGGTTTGCTCATCATCGGTTTAGCATTATTTTCCATCG
>JAQWBC010000194.1 GCA_028707415.1 Candidatus Izemoplasmatales bacterium | reverse complement strand
CGATCGAATTCTTCTAAAGCTTGCTTATACCCAAAGGGATCGCGACGGTGACCGTACATGGCATCGAAATCAACCAAGTTAACGAAACACAGCCCTGTGAAATCGCCTTTAGCGATGTTGATGGTTGCTTCCATGCCATGGTGATTCGAGATTATACTGTGATGATCAGTAATTCCTGATCCATTGAAAATATCCCGAATTTTACCGACCGATATGACATCGTAATGCGATTCCTTTAAACTATCTAAAACCGTTTTACCCGACGGATTAAGCGCATAATCATGGCGGTTGGGGGTTCTTTTAAAACCATTAATCGGGTCACCGATAAACGGTCTGGCAATGATCCGGCCAACTTTCCACGTTTCTTTCATCGTTATTTCGCGAGCAATCTGACAGATATGATATAATTCCGGAAGCGGAATTATATCTTCATGAGCAGCAATTTGTAATACCGAATCCGCGGAAGTATAAACAATCAGTTCTCCCGTTTGCATGTGCCTGGGTCCCAGTTCTACTAAAATCTCGGTTCCCGAAGCGGATTTATTACCAATGATTTTTCTCCCACTTTTCTGTTCCAGTTCCAAAATCAACTCTGGTGGAAATCCCGCAACAGTAAAAGTTTTAAACGGGGTAACGGTTTTTAACCCCATGATTTCCCAGTGTCCGGTCATTGTATCTTTTCCATTAGAAAGTTCAATCATCTTAGTAGTATTAGCTCGTGGCAGTTCCTTCGGCGATACGCCTTGAATATAAGTAAGATTGCCATAGCCAAAAGATTCCAAATTTGGCATAAAAATCCCACCAGTTGCTTCTGCCAAATGCGAGATCGTGTTACTTCCGGCATCGCCATATATAGCTGCGTCGGGAAGTTCACCAGCGCCAACGCTGTCCATGACGATTAAAAAGACGCGTTTGTATTTCATAATTATTCCTTCTTTCCTGAAGCCCGTGGATGCGCGGCCTCATAAGCATCTTGTAAGTGTTTTGTGGAGATGTGGGTGTAATTCTCGGTGGTCAAAATGTCTTCGTGACCGAGAAGTTCTTGAACGGCGCGAAGATCAGCGCCGTTTTCTAATAGATGGGTAGCAAACGAATGCCTTAATGTGTGTGGCGAAATCGTTTTGTCAATATGGGCTTTAATAGCTAAATTCTGAATGATTTTAAAGAACCCCACGCGACTGATTCGTGTTCCGTTTTTATTGACAAAAAGGATTTCTTTATTTGTTGGGTGAATTAACGGTCGAGCATCGGTAAGGTATTTACGTAAAGCAATAATAGCATTTTCTCCTAAGGGAACGATGCGCTCTTTACTGCCCTTACCCGTCACTTTGACAAAGCCCATATTAAGATGTAAATCCGCCACATCAAGATCAATTAGTTCCGAAACTCGTAAACCAGATCCGTATGCTAATTCAATCATGCTCACATTGCGAAGATTCAAAAGGGAATTCGTTCCAATTGCCGCTTTTAACAACGCTTCAATTTCATCAATGTTTAAAACGACAGGCAAATGTTTCTGCGCTTTCGGAAGCGGTAAGCTTTTTACGACATTGTTATCGACAAGTTTTTCTGCTTGCAGATATTGATGAAACGACTTGATTGAAGATATTTTGCGGGAAATACTTTTAACAGTCAAATCAGCTCTTTTAAGGTGGGCAAGATAGTTCACTACATGAGTTCTTTCAATCAAATCAGGTCGTTTAATATGATAATTTTTTTCAAGAAACTCAATATAGTCAGTAATATCATTGACATATGAGGCAATGGTATTCTTCGCAAGGTTTTTAGTAATCTTTAAATAGTAAAGATATTCTTTTAAGATGTTTTCAAGCATTAGTATCATCCCCAACCACAAAACTCGACTCGACACGATTCATCACCATTATTCCCATTCGTGTCAGGCGCAGATTGCCATTATTAAGCTCAAGTAAGCCTTGGGCGATGTTTTTATTTAGAAGTTGGTATCTTTTAAGGATATCATGGCCAAAGCGTCTGTGATAGGTTAAAAGATTGATGCCTTCTAACAGCCTAAGTCCCATTAGCCCAGTTTCTTGAGAAAGGTCGCACGGATCAAAAGCTTCAAGTCCAACTCCGGTGCTTTCAACAGCTTTTAGATATTGAGACAATTTGGGATAATTATGAAATCGCGTTAATCCAATTTGCGAGTGAGCGCCCATGCCGATACCTAAATATGGTTGGACTTTCCAGTATATCATATTATGCTTCGATTGAAAGTGGCTTTTGGAAAAATTGCTGATTTCATATTGAAAATATTGGTGTTTAGGTAGCTGATCCATCACCATTTCATACATATCTGCTTCTGTGTCAATATCAATCGGTTGAATCTTTCCTAATTTGACATCATGCATTAATTTCGTCTTTTCTTCTAAGATAAGTGAGTAAAAGGACAGATGCTCCGGGTTTATCGATATCGCGAAATCGATATCGGCTTGCAGATCAACTAAGGTCTCACTGGGAATGCCATAGATGAAATCAAGGTTAATGTTGGTGATGTTAGCATCACGAAGAGTCTTAACCGCGCTTTGAATGATTTCACAAGTTTCATTCCGACCTATAATACTTCTTAGTCGGGGATGCAT
>JAQWBC010000020.1 GCA_028707415.1 Candidatus Izemoplasmatales bacterium | reverse complement strand
ATTTAGGCCTTCCTTGCCCGAATTTAGGGACGGGTGGATACAATTACCACGGTCCATTTGAATATGCGGATATTTATGAGATGATGCAATGTGTGGAAATTGTTAAGAAAATTATCAGTAAGGTCGCTAAATTATAAAACGATGGCCATCGTTCCAACCGGATGATGGCCATTTTTCTGTTTTTATTTGTGATAAGTGATATTAGCTAAAATCGTAAAGCTGCGGTATAGCTGTTCGAATAATATTAGACGCATCAATTGATGAGGAAAAGTCATTTTTGAAAACGAAATCGCTTTTTTTGAGATGGCTTTCACTCGTGGTGATAAACCCAGCGATCCCCCGATTACAAACACCAGTTTCGAATTTTGGTATGTGGAAATCTTGTCAATAAATACCGCCAGTTCTTCGCTTGAAAACGTCTCACCCGTTATTTCCAAAGTGATAACATAAGCTTCTTTAGGGATTTTAGCTAAGATTTTAACTCCTTCAATTTCTAATACTTGTTCACATAAAGATGGATTATTATTATCTATAATCCGCTCATCATCAACCTCAATGATATCGATTTTGGAAAATCGCGACAATCGTTTTTGATACTCAGCAACTCCTTGGGACAGATATTGTTCTTTGATTTTACCGACACAAACAATCGTAATATTGATCATTGGGATACCCGCTTCGCTCGAGGGTGCGAACGATCATAGACGGCTTTTAATCGTTCTTTAGAAACCTTGGTATATATTTGGGTTGTTGCTAAACTGACGTGTCCCAACATTTCTTGCACAGTCCGTAAATCAACCCCATGATCAAGCAAATGCGTTGCGAACGAATGCCGAAACGTATGCGGGGATATTTGCAATGATGATGCTTGGCGAGTCAACTCCCGATCCAAAATATCGCGAACTCCTCGATCAGATAAAGAATTACCTTTAAAATTAACAAACAACATGTGGTCATCAGGCCTTCTAGTCCGAGCTCGAAAAACCGGCCGAACAATCACAAGATAATCCTTTATACGTTCAATAAGCAAATCATGCATCGGTACATACCGATCTTTGGATCCTTTACCATGAATCAAAATCGTTTTCGCAATGAAATCAATATCCGTCAACTTAACCGTGACCAATTCCCCGACACGAAGTCCCGATCCGTACAACAATTCGAAAATCGCTAAATTACGTTTGCCAGATAACGATGTCGTATCAATCTGATTTAGAAACTCGGTGATTTCACCTTCGTATATAAATTTAGGAAGTTTTCGCTCATCTTTAGGTAACGTTGCTCCCGCGAACGGATTACTGGAAAGAATTTGTTCTTTTCCAAAATATTCGTACATCGATTTGACGCTGCTAATTTTTCGGCGAATCGATTTGGGAGTATATTGGTTATGTAAGAAAGCAATATAAAACCGCGCAATCCGATCTGAAGCATGAAAAAAATCACCAAGTTTTTCCGTGGTTAAAAACGCTTCAAGGGTTTTGATGTCGTCTACATACGCGATTACTGTATTAGCCGAATACTGTTTTTGATTTTCGAGATAGTCTCGATACTGAAGAATCATTTCTTCGTTAGTCAAAAAGATGCGCCTCCGTCATGTTTTTGATGGTTTCAATGCTTCTTTTTGCATATAAGATTTTTCGATCACGTTTATGATGCTTGCCTATCAACTCAGGAAACAATCCGTGATTAATATTCATGGGTTGAAAGAAACTAGGAACGGCATTTGCAAGATAATATGCATGAGCTCCAAGCGCAGTTTCGCGGGGAAAGATGAGCTTGGGTTCGTTTTGCAATCGCTTGACCATATTTAGTGCCGCTACCATTCCTGAACCGACACTTTCGACATAACCCTCAACACCTGAAAGTTGCCCAGCGATAAATATTCGCGGTTCGGCTTTCATCTGATAACACGCGTTAATTATCTTTGGAGCATTGATAAAAGTATTCTTATGCATTACTCCATATCGCACAATCTTAGCATTTGCTAAGCCGGGAATCATCTTGATAATTCGTTGTTGTTCCGGAAACGTTAGATGCGTCTGAAACCCAACAATATTATAAAGACTGCCAGAAATATCATCTCTTCGTAACTGAACAACGGCATAGGGTCGATTACCATTTGGCATTTCTAATCCTACTGGCTTCATTGGACCATAAAGGAGTGTTTCTTTTCCTCTTTTTGCCATCTCTTCAAAAGGCATGCATCCTTCGAAGACCTTGAGTTCATAGTCTTTGGGAATTACGCATTGAGCATTGATAAGTTCGTCATACCAATTGTTGTACTCATCGATGGTCATCGGACAATTAAGATAACTAGCTTCTCCTTTGTCATATCGACTTTTTTGATAGACGATGGTCATATCAATCGAATCCGCCAAAATGATGGGGGCAGCTGCATCGAAAAAATATAAAGTATCTTCTCCTGTCAACTTTTTTATTGCTGCAAACAATGGTTCACTTGTTAGTGGACCAGTCGCAATGATTACTTCGCCATCGGGTATCGTATCCATTTCCGCATCAATGACTTCGATTAATGGGTGGTGACGGATAATATCGGTCAACTGGGCCGAAAAGCAAATTCGATCAACTGTTAAAGAAGTTCCGGCTGGAATACGGTTGGCATCGGCAATGCGTATTACCAGTGAATCCAACATTCGCAATTCGGTTTTTAGTAACCCCACAGCATTTTCAAGGGCATCGCTTCGTAATGAATTTGAACAAACCAGTTCAGCAAAAGCGTCGGACTGCTGAGCTGGATTTTTATGAAGTTTTTTCATTTCATACAATTTAACGGAAAATCCCCGCTTTGCTAATTGATAACTTGCTTCGACGCCAGCCAACCCAGCACCGATTACAGTGACATATGAATCAAACAAAATATCACCTGCCCTAATCAACGAAATTATTATAACATAAGTAATATATAATGGGACAAATCGATTCAAAAAACTCCCGAGGATTATGAACATCTCCCGGGAGGATAATTATTTTTGTTTATTCACCAGTTTTTCGAATTTCGTCAGCGTATCATCGCTGATATTGTGTTCAATTCCACACGCTTCATCATCGGCGATAGCTGCATCGACACCGAGAATATCAATCAGAAATTTGCGAATTACCAAATGCTTAGTCAGAACCTTTTGCGAAGTTATTCGGCCTGATTCGGTTAAGCAAATTTCCCCATAAGGGGCTTTGGTTACTAATCCTTTTTCAATCATCATGTTAACAGCTCGATTAACACTGGCTTTGGATACATGCATTTTTGTGGCTATATCCACCGATCTGACGTTGTCACTGCCAAGGATAAATATTATTTCCAAATAATCTTCCATGGACTCGCTAAAAGATGACACTTTATCTCTCATTAACATCACACCTTTAAAAAAGCGATTATAAATAATTATAAGTCGTTTTTATAAAATTATCAAGACGACTTCGGTAATTCGTCAGTGGGTTTATTGTGACATTTGTCTTTTATAGCACACATATAACAAGCTCCGCCGACGCATTTTTTGCGCTTGCGACTAGCTTTGATAGAGAAAAAAACAATCAACACGACAGCGATAGCAACCAATACTGATAGCATTTCTCCAATACTCAATGAACCAATCTGAAAAATAGCAAGTGCCACCAAGTATGCAACAATCATCTCATATGCCACTGCAAAAGCAAACCACTTCTTGCTACCTAGTTCTTTTGACATAGCTGATAAAGCCGCAATACATGGCAAACCAAGTAAAGCAAAGGCCATAAAGGAATATGCTTGAACCTGAGTAAAAGCAGCTTGAATATTTGTGAATAACAATGATCCGTTTTGTAAGACGTCTCCCGAGACTCCATACAAAATTCCTAGTGTTCCGACTACTGATTCTTTGGCGACGAAACCAGTCAAAATCGCTACAGCTGAACGCCAATCAGTAAAACCGATTGGAGTAAAAATCGGTAAAATAATCTTCCCAAATGAACCCAATAAGCTATACCCGATTTCCGCTTCATCTAAAAGTTGAAAAGTCCCGTTCATAAAACCAAAGTAACTGAGAAACCAAATGACGATGAAAGCTGCTAACAAGACGGTTCCGGCTTTAACTACGAAGCCCTTTATTCGCTCCCATGTATGCAAAAGTGTATTTCTTGGCGTTGGCAGACGATATTCGGGTAATTCCATCAAGTAATTACTGGCAACACCTTTAAAAATCGTCTTTTTAAAAAGAATCGCGGACAAGATGGCAACGATTATTCCTAACCCGTAGATTGAAAAAACAACCAGATATGAATATCCTGCGAACAAAGCCCCCGCAAAAATAGCATATATTGGGGCCTTAGCTCCGCACGACATGAAGGGAATAATCATTGTTGTAATCCGTCGATCTTCAATTTTATCCAAGGTTCTCGTCGCAGCCATTGCCGGGACGCTACATCCAAATCCCAGTAACATTGGGATAAATGATTTTCCCGAAAGACCAAAGTGTCTTAGGATTCGGTCCATAATGAAAGCCACACGCGACATGTATCCAGAATCTTCTAATAAAGACAGAAATAAAAACAGAATTGTCAGTTGGGGCAAAAAACCCATAACTGAAGATAGACCGCCGAAGATTCCCTTGGTAAGCAGACTTGATACCCAAGGGGACATTCCTAACGCCTCAATTCCTTCGATAATCCAGGCAAATAACAACCCAATCAAATTGACAAAACCTTCGGTAATCCAGGCTCCAAGCGGTCCAAAAGCTAAGAAAAACACTAGAAACATGATAATTGCAAAAAGTGGAAGGCCTAACCATTTATGCGTTAAAATCCGATCGATTTTATCTGTAGTAGATTGCTTTTCCAGATCCGGTCGAATCCATGCTTTGTCGACGATTTTGATGATTCGTTCATAGCGTTCATTGGGTAAAAGCATATCGAAATCCAGCGGATATTTACTGCTCTCTTCATCGCGAACAGTTTCCAATAATTTAATTGTTTCCAATTTTATATTGATTCCATATAGTCCCTTTATTCCATCTTCAAAATATCGATACGCCCAAAATCGATTGCCCAAAATCGTTGTGAATCGATCCACTGAAGCCTCAATAGCGGAATCGTATCGACGTTCATCCAGTCTTGTTATATTTTTAGCAATCTCGACTTGATGCATTAAGTCCACAAGCCCTTGATGTTTGCTGGCAGTAATCGGTATAATCGGAACTCCAAGCATAGTTTCGAGTTGCTGAACATTGATGTTTTGTCGTTTCTTCTTTACGATATCCATACAGTTTAAAGCAATTACCATCGGAAATCCCGTTTCCAAGAGTTGATGTGTTAAAAATAAATTCCTTTCCAAATTAGACGCATCGACGATATTAATGATTACATCCATTTTCTTTTGTAAAACGAACTGGAAAGCGACTTCTTCTTCCAAAGAAATCGTCGATAAAGAATATATTCCCGGTAAATCGATGATTTCAGCTTCGTAATGATCTAAATAATACTTTCCTGTCTTCTTTTCAACGGTGACTCCCGGCCAATTTCCGACCGATTGATTTGATCCGGTTAATCCATTAAATAACGTCGTTTTACCGCTGTTGGGATTACCAACAAGGGCAACTTTAATAATCATAAAATCAACCCTCAACTCTCGCAACTTCAATCGTTTTCGCTTCAGCTTGACGAAGTGTTAGTAAGTAACCACGTATTAATATTTCCATCGGATCTCCAAGCGGAGCCATTTTTTTTACGTTAATTATGGTTCCTTTCGTCAACCCCATGTCAATAATCCGTTTACGTAAATTATTGGTATGAATGTTGGTGATGATACATTTTTCACCCGGCTTTATATCCTTTAATGTCATGTTTCTTTACCCTCCCACAAGTTAGGCACAGCTAACTTAGCAATTAAAAAAATAAGACATGCTCACTTATCTTATGTGGATATTATAGCACGTCATTATTTAAAAGTCAACTGAGTCTAACTTTTTGAAAGCGTTTTTATTTGTTGATTACTTCTAAATCGATGATTTTTTGTTTTATGTCTGGGCGTGCACCGAATCCTCCGATTGTATTATCGCTTTTGATTACCCGGTGACAAGGAATTATTAAAGGGAGATTATTTGTTGCACATGCCGTTCCGACGGCACGATATGCTTTGGGATGGTCAATCATTATCGCTACCGTTTTATAAGATACTGTCGTTCCATAAGGTATTGTTGTTAAAGCCCGTAAAACATCTTGTTTGAATTTTGTTCCTTTATATTGAAACGGTAAACTAAAATGCTTGATTTTTCCTAAAAAATACGAGTTTATTTCTGCTTCAGCACGCTTTAAAAGTGGCGTAACCACTCCATCGGAAGGTCGAGAGGTAAGCAACTCAATTTCCGTGATAAAATCCTCGTTAGCTCCTATTCCGATATTGCCAATCGGTGAAGAAATAACATAATAACCCATATTATCTATCTCCTTTTAACTGCTTTAGTTGCGATAATCGGAACACCAGTTTCACAAACGTTTTCGATTATGACGTCACCAATGTCGATTGGGGCATCAACCTTTAGATTCTTCAAAGCTAGCATACAATCTTTGATTTTGTTTTTAGGAATGTCGGTTTTGGTTTTAACCGAAACCATGTCTAATTCTCCGGCAACAACCGGAACAATCGAAGTAACAGTTCGCCGTGGATTAGTTACTTCTTTTTTTGCATATTCTTCACCGCGCTTGCATGTATATCCAGTAATGCTTTTGATTTTTCCGTCTTCGATTTCGACAGTAAGTGGACAGCCCATCGGGCAACCGATACAGATGATATTTTTTGTTTCTTTCACCATCATCTACTCCTTTTCGACCATAATCGTAATTTTTTTGAGGTTTGGCCGTTCGGCAAACCACTTTTTGGGAATGACGATTTGTTCCATTTCTCCTGGGGTTAATATTCGTTTTTTAAGATGCATAACCCTTTCATCATCAAGATATACGGATAAGTACGCGTCTCTGTAGACATCGCTGGTCCGAAAACGGACAACCGTGATGTCTTCGGCATTATCGGGATTGATTGTTCCCGGAACCGTATATCGGACACCGTTCTTGGACTCAATAACGATTGATAAACCAGTCTTTAACAAGCCTTGAACGTATTTAACCGCATTTTTCCCAGCTAATGCCGCTTCCATACTGACATAGTCAACCAAATCATGAACATGCAAAACATTCCCCGCAGCGAAAATTCCCGGAATTGATGTCGATAAACTTTCATCAACTTCTGGTCCTTGGGTTTTTTGATTAATTGCGACCTCCGCTTTGCGAGATAATTCATTTTCAGGAATTAATCCGACTGATAACAAGAGCGTGTCGCATTCGACATATTCTTCTGTGCTTGGAATCGGTTGCCGGAATGCATCGACTTCTGAGACCATTACCCCCGTCACTCGTTCCTTGCCAAATATTTTTGTGACCGTATGATTCAATCTAAGAGGGATGTTATAATCGTCGAGACATTGAACAATATTCCGCTTTAACCCGCCAGAATAAGGCATTATCTCACAAACCATTTTTACCAATGCTCCCTCTAAAGTCAAACGTCTGGCCATGATTAATCCAATATCTCCAGATCCAAGTATAACAATCTGTCTTCCGGGCATATAGCCTTCGATATTGACATATCTTTGCGCCGTTCCAGCAGAAAAAATGCCAGCTGGACGATAACCAGGAATGTTTAACGCTCCGCGAGAGCGTTCGCGACAACCCATGGTAAGAATTATGGCTTTTGCTTGGATTTGCATCAACCCATCGGTTTCATTAATTGATGAGACGACTTTATCCTTGCTAATATCGATTACCATTGTGTTTAAACGATAATCAATTCCTAAAGATTGCACTTTAGCAACGTATCTTGCAGCATATTCTGGACCGGTTAATTCTTCTTTAAAGGTATGAAGTCCAAATCCGTTATGGATGCATTGGTTGAGAATTCCGCCTAAGGAATTATCTCGTTCCAGGATAATGATATCCTGATTGCCATTTTCGTAACAACTGATTGCGGCAGCTAACCCGGCGGGTCCTCCGCCGATGATGACGATATCGTGATTTATCATAATCGGTCCTCCTACAAAGAATCCTTGTCAAACTCGATGAGCATGACCGAATTATTATCGTTTTTAGCTATTTCTCGCGGATCAAGATGCAATTCTTTTGCTAAAATCTCAATGACCCTTGGTGAACAGAATCCCGCTTGACATCTTCCGGCTCCAGCGCGAGTCCGACGCTTGATTCCGTCAAGAGTCGTCGCTCCCAGAGGGCGATGAATGGCATCCTTAATCTGGGCTAAAGTTACCAACTCACACCGACAAATAATTTTTCCATATTCTGGATTTTCTTTAATTATGGCTGCTTTTTCTGCTAGTGACAGTGATTCAAAACGAACAGTATCTTTACGTATTTTGACATAATCAGATTTTGCAACGGCATGTAGTTTTTGACTAATCATCTCTCCAAGATATTCACCAATTGCCGGAGCTGAGGTCAATCCGGGAGATTCGATGCCCGCGGCATTATAAAAATTCGGTACGTCAGCGGCTTCACCGATAACAAAATCTCCATTTTGTTCGGTAGCACGCAGGCCGGCAAAAGCGGTGATGACAAAACCCATTGGAATTTGTTTCACGCTTTTTTTAGCACGATCGACAACCGATTTTAAACCTTCTGCCGTCGTGGAAATATCATCCTTGTCAATAATGTCATTGGCAGTCGGCCCAACAAGTAAGTTGCCATCAGGGGTCGGTGTTACCAAAACACCTTTTCCTAAATTCGTTGGTAATTGAAAAATCGTTTTATCAACTAAATTTCCAACTTGTTTATCAAATAAACAATATTCGCCTTTTCGGGGGGTAATTTTCAATTTATGTGCGCTTAATTGATTATTAAAATCATCAGCGTAAACCCCAGCGGCGTTGACAAGAACCTTAGTTATAAGTTCGCCTTTATCAGTAAATACAACAAAATGATCGTCATGTTTTTCTACATCGATGACTTTAGTTTTAAGTTTGAATTCAACCCCGTTCTGAAAAGCAATTTCCGCTGAAGCGATAGTCAATTTAAATGGATCGACAATGCCTCCGGTAGGGGCGAATAAAGCTCCTGCAACTTCATTGGATAAATTTGGTTCCATTTTTATAGCTTCATCTCGGGTTAAAATCCGTAATCCCTCGACTCCATTGGTATCACCTTGGGTTTTTAAAATTGCCAGCTTAGGAAGGTCTTCCAAAGATAATGCTAAAACCATCGAACCATTCCGACGATAGGGAACGTCGAGTTCTTGGCAAAGTTTTTCCATCATTTTACTGCCGCGAAGATTCATCTTTGCTTTCATTGAGCCAACATGAGCATCATATCCACTATGGACGATGCCGCTATTGGCCTTGGAAGTCTGTTCACAGATGTCTACTTCCTTATCAAGAACGGCGATCTTTAATTTATATTTCGAAAGCACTCTTGCAATGCTTGATCCAACGACTCCAGCACCGATAATAATAATATCGTACATTCCAATTCCACCTTTGTGTTCTTATTTTTCGTTATTTATTATACACCATGACTGTGAAATAGATAATATATTTCACTTAAGGAAATGGTTATCTGCTTTTTTTTACCCACGCAAAACAATATTTTTAATAAAATCATCGAGTATTCGTGTATATTCATCGCGGTTTTTACGAAATGACTCGGCGTGACGGGAATTGTTTGGCGCTAAAAAAATGGCTTTTGGTGAAGGACATTTATCGTAAAGCATCTGGCTGTGGACATAAGGAATAAAACCATCGTCAAGTCCGTGAAATAACATAACCGGTATTTTGCAGGTTTTAATTGCATCAATCGGCATAATCTGCTTTATCTTAGCTTTTGTAGCTAAATAAAAAAACAAACTTGCCAACGGTAAAAAGGGTAATTTTGGCAGATGAAATCGCTTCTTAACGATATATCTTACTAACATCGAAAGATCAGCGAACGGACAGTCAGCGATAATAAACTTAACCCGTGGATCAAATGCTTGTTCGAGAATGACAGTTGCTGCCCCCATTGATTCACCATAGGTTCCCAAAAATAGTCCATCGCCAAAGCGACGAAAAGTGTCTGTGATGACATCCTCAAGATCATATTTTTCGTAAAACCCTAAGGTACAGTTTTTTCCTCCCGATTCACCGTGATAACGTTCATCATACATAATCACGTTGAAACCAAGGCTGTGCATTAAATAAGCATACTTGATGCTACCGTGATGGGTATACGTATATCCGTGAGCGATAATGACAAAGCGTGAAGATTTTTCGTCTCTTTCTGGTTTTGCTGGCAGATAGTACGTTTTCAAATCATAGCCATTTCGGGAATGAATCCAATAATCATTCATCTCCCATGAATCGTATTCCTTGAGTAGGTCCGGCGTTCGTTCTGTTTCTTTAATTCGCGTTTCTAAAAGTGATAGTCGATCTGGATGAAAGATACCCCTTGCTATCATGTAACTAATCAATATTGTCCCAATGACCAAAACGATGATAATCAACAAAATGAGAAGTTCATACCATTTCATTATTTGGCCTTCTTTCTATATGACTTTAAGCAATTCTTGTTCACCGTGAGTAAGTAGATCTTCGATCAATGATAATGCCTGCTCCCGATTGTGATTTTTCAAAGCGATATAAATTTGTAAATGTTTATCCAAGACAAAGTCAATAACCTGCGGATTAGAATAAAAAATGGCAATCATTGGTTTTGCTAAGTATTCAAATTGATGATATATCAAGGAAAAAACC
>JAQWBC010000193.1 GCA_028707415.1 Candidatus Izemoplasmatales bacterium | reverse complement strand
ATCCGCGATTTGTAAATGATATGCGGCATTGATGGTTACGGCATTGAGAATCTCTTCCGGAGTCATCCTTAGTTTGCCGGCTGCCAATTGCATAATCAACTGAAAGTTTTCCGATGGTGATGATCCAGGATTGTAATCACTCGCAATCCCAATGGCACAACCGGCATCAATCAAAGCTCTGGCATTTGCATAATCTTTATTCAAATAGAATGATGTTCCCGGAAGTAGGTTGGCGATTGTCTCTGATTGCGCCAATCGAGTAATGTCCTCAGGACTGATCGCCATCAAGTGATCGGCGCTTGCGGCATGCAAATCAACAGCGATTTTTGCACCTCCGATAGATTCAATTTCATCGGCGTGAATTTTGGGAATCAGCCCAATTGTCTTGGCGGCAGTAAGAATCGTTCTTGTTTCCTGGGGAGTAAATACTTCATCTTCACAAAACACATCGGCAAAGATGGCTAAATTTCTTGCTTTAACGATTTTCATTGTTTTGATAATTTCGGCAACATATCCGTCTCGATTATTGGCATATTCCTTGGGAATCGCATGCGCTCCCATGTAAGTAGATATAATATCAATTGGATGTGTTGTGTTTAGCAATTTAGCAACTTCAAGCTGACGCATTTCGGTATTATAATCCAGCCCATAACCACTTTTTGCTTCAATCGTAGTGACTCCGTATGATAACATTAAATCCAATGATTTACGAGCTTGATTCTCTAACTCGCTTGGCGTAGCAGCTCTTGTGCTATTAACAGTTGAGAAGATTCCCCCGCCACGTTTTAGAATATCGAGGTAAGGAACCCCAGCGACTTTATCAGCGAATTCGTGTTCCCGTGATCCTCCAAAAACAAGATGAGTATGCCCGTCAATAAAACTGGGAACCATCAAAGCTCCGGAAGCATCGTATAAAACGGTATTTTCGTTTTGAAAAGCGTGATAATCTCCAGATCCTATTGCCATAATCAAGCCATCATTGATGGCAACAAAAGCATCTTTAAGCCGTTTCACTTCCCGCATCGACTTTCCCTTAACAGGAGGAGTATTAATCGGCGTTATCAGTTCACCAATATGATAGATTATAAGTTTAGCTATCATGGGCCAACGCTCCTTATTCAAGATATTTTTCAATAATCTTGTTGGTACTCAAATCGCGAAATTGCATATATTTAGTTGCTTCTGATACAATGTCATCAAGTGAAATAGTCGAGAGAAATTTGCGATCTTGAGTGGCATAATAATACTTAAGCGAATCCGTTAATGCTTCTTTAGGTATCAATCCAATTATTTCTGCGGATGTTACTTCGACATGATACCGTAAGGCTTCCATTTTGATGGTTTCCCAAATTCGGTATAGAGGATTTTTTTTATAATCGAGAACATTCATCGTAACTTGGACGTGACCGCGTTGTTCAAGATACGCCGGACCCGCTTGGATATGTTGAAATCCTCCACTAGATTGACGAATTGTGCGTGCTAGGCGTTCAGCGACTTTTTCATCTTTAGTCGCGATATCAATATTATAAGCAACTAACAATATTCTTGCGCCAATCGCAACTGCCCCAAATGTTGGATGAATTTCTGGTTTTCCATAATCAGGAAGCCAAAGTGGATCCAAAATTTTCGTTTTCATGCCTTCGAATTCGCCTTTACGAATGTTAGGAAGACTAACTCGTTCCGGTTGTCTAGCCGCTAACGCATACATGAACACCGGAATGGAAAATCGGGATGATATGATTTGGGCTAATGTGTTGGCAAAACCCACACATTCCTCAACCGTTGTATCTTCCAAAGGGATGAAGGGAATTACATCAACAGCTCCCATCCGCGGATGTTGGCCGGTGTGATGGTTAAGATCGATTAATTTGACAGCCCATCCGACAAATTCCGGGATAGCTTCAATAATGGCTTCCGCATCGCCGATTAAAGTTACAACCGTACGATTATAATCAATATCAGGTTCATAAGAAACCAACTTGAATCCGCTTTTATTTTTTAAAGGAGCAATGATTGCCTCAATAATATTATGATCGCGTCCCTCACTGAAATTGGGAACACATTCAACAATTTTTCCCATCTTATTTCCCCCCTTTTAGGTATTTATCATGCACAAGATGTTTGATAAAATCCTCATCAGTTAGATAAGGAATGGTTATGCTGGTATTACGGTCCAAAGTGTTATACTCCTTAGCTACCGATAAAGCATTCTCGTTACGAGCCCAAGATCGACGTGATACCCCAGCCATTACATCAAAAGCCATCGCTGTTTCTAATATTTCTTCGACCCGTTTTGATCCATCAAGAACCATGCCAAACCCGCCATTGATGGCTTTGCCAATACCAACGCCACCGCCATTATGGAGAGCAACAAGGCTCATTCCTCGCGAAGCATTGCCAAGAGCAACTTGTGTTGCCATGTCCGCCATCACATTTGACCCATCCTTTATATTGGAAGTCTCACGAAATGGGGAATCGGTACCGCCGGTATCGTGATGATCACGACCGAGCATAATCGGTCCCACTTCACCAGTACGAACCATTTTATTGAATATTTTTGCTATTTTAAGCCGACCCAGGGCATCTTGATAAAGAATCCGAGCTTTAGTTCCCACTGTCAATCGGTTCTGTTTG
>JAQWBC010000192.1 GCA_028707415.1 Candidatus Izemoplasmatales bacterium | reverse complement strand
CGCGTTCTTGTCCGAGAATGGCATTTGTCAGTGATGATTTGCCGACATTAGGACGGCCGACAATACAAAGCTTTAGATAGTCATCAGAATACTCATCGGGGATTTCAACTGGTAAATACTCAAGAATTTTCTCCATCAGATCGCCAATGCCGATACCGTGAATCCCAGAAACAGCGATTACATCATCAGCTCCCAAAGAAAAGAAATCGTAGATATGTTCCTTAAGTGACAAATCATCGACTTTATTTACCGCGATAATAACTGGCTTTTTTGATTGAAAAAGCAATTTCATAATTTCAAAATCATCATTAATTAATCCAACGTGAACATCGACAACGAAGATAATTACATGACTCTCTTCAATAGCGATTTCCACTTGAGCTTTGATTTCAGCTAAAAAGGGCGCATCGCTGATTTCGATGCCCCCAGTATCAATTACATTAAATTTCCGGCCGTACCACTCAGATTTCGCATAAATACGATCTCTGGTAATCCCGGGAGTATCATCGGTTATTGCAAGACGATTACCAATGATACGGTTGAAAATCGTCGATTTGCCAACGTTAGGTCGGCCGACGATTGCCACTTTTGGTAACATAATATCACCTGATGGTGTTATTTTTTAAATTTTGCAAACAAATCGGCTAATGATTGATCGCTTGAGACATTTTCGTTTAAATGTGACTCAAATTCCTTACGTTCCGATTTCAAGGTGGCACGTTTCAGCGAGACAGTCATTTTCCATTCTTTCGGGAAAACTTGAATTACTTCAACTGCGATAATATCGCCGACTTTAACTTTATCGACGACTTTCTCGACCCGTTCTTCTGCCAATTCAGAAATCGGCAAAAAAGCTTCGACACCCATTACTTGAACAACTGCACCTTTTTCTTGAATGGTTTTAACTGTAGCACTCACCTGTTCACCGACCCTGATTTTGATATCAGACCAAGGATTATATTCTAAATGCTTTTTTGAGAGCGTGAACTGCTGTTTGTCAGTGTCAATTGAGGTTATTTGCACATCGAATTTGGAGCCAACTTCAACAGTTCCGGCTAAATTCTCTGAAGGGTTCCATGAATAGTCAAAACGATTTAAAAGGCCACGAACTTCTTTTTCGACTTCCATAATCATACCAAATTGCATTTTTTTGATGACCGTTGCTTCGACTTTATCGCCGACTTTGTGGCTTTTAATAAATAAATCCCATGGCTTTTCTTCTAAAGCTTTTTTGGAAAGACTTATCTTGCGTCCAGTGATTTTGATAATTTTAGTTGTGATTTCATCCCCAACTTTAAGAGCATCTTCAACTTTTTTGACATGATAATACGAAATTTCACTGATATGGAGTAAACCTTCAGTGAGTTCACCGATATGAACGAAAGCGCCAAAATCAACGATTCTTTCAACTTTTCCTTTGACTATATCGCCAACATTGAAAGTTGCCATTTCCGCTTTTTCCAGTTCTCGTTGTTCATCGAATTGAACTTGCTTACGATTGGCAATAAATTTTTCTTTGCCTCTTTCCATGCGAATTTCGATAATCCGAACAGTTGTTTCCGTTCCTACTAAAGAGTCTTTTGGTGTATTTTTGATATCGATTAGCGATTCGGGCATAAATAACTCAACACCATGAAAATCAAGTAATAATCCACCGTTAACGCTTTTCTTAATCCGAGCACTTACATCTTTCCCAACTTCAAGTTCAGAGCGATAGCGGTCCATTGCTTCTTTCTTTTCAAGATCCAAACGCGATAACAATAATGAATTAGTTTGGTCGCCTTCGCTGATTTTTGTGACTTTAACCGTAATAACATCATCAACCTTAATGATTTCGCTGCAGTCAGCAATTTTACGAGTTGTTAAATGATCCTTGTAAATAACACCTTCATAAGCGTAACCAATGTCAATCAGTGCTTCATCTTTTGTGACTTTGATAACTTTCCCGGCGACAATGTCTCCAACTTTCAAATCCTTAATTTCTTCCATAGCCTTACTCGCTCCTTTTAGCATTTATGATAGCAATAAACTGTTTGTAAATATTGTCAGTAACATTGTTAATATCAAGGGTCGTTGTATCCAAATATAGTGCATCTTCGGCTTGCCGCAAAGGATTATAGATTCGGGTCGAGTCGAATTTATCTCGTTTTTCAATATCTTTTAAAATGCGATTATACTCACTTTCGATTCCGGTCAATAAATTTTCTTCGTGGCGACGACGCGCTCGTTCTTCGACAGAGGCGGTCATAAAGATTTTCAGATCGGCATGAGGCAATACTACGGTACCAATATCCCGTCCGTCCATAACAACATTAGCTTCTTTGGCTATTTGTTGTTGAATTGCAACAAGTTTGTTGCGAACGGAAATATGACTTGAAACCAAAGAAACATTGTTGGATACTTGATGGGTTCGAATTTTTTGGGAGATGTTTTCCCCATCGACGTACAGTTCCCCATCATGAAAATCCATTTTCGTATTGTCAAGAAAGGAAAAAGCATCGGGATCATTAAGATCAATTTTCAATAATATAGCTTTATATGTTGCTGCTCGATACATAGCACCAGTATCGATATAAATATAGCCGAGGCGTTTAGCAAGTAGTTTAGCAACGGTGGATTTTCCTGCTGCAGCTGGTC
>JAQWBC010000191.1 GCA_028707415.1 Candidatus Izemoplasmatales bacterium | reverse complement strand
TGGAAAGTTCTCATAGTTAATTGGGTACCTGGTTCGCCGATTGATTGAGCTGCGATTGTTCCTACTGACTCACCAACTTCAGCTTTTTCACCTGTAGCCATGTTTTTACCATAGCACTTACGACAAACGCCAACTTTGGAGGTGCATGTCAAACAAGTGCGAATCCCCACGGAAATTTCTTGCATTTCTGAAGGATTGTTGGGATTTACTCCCGACTCCGAAATGGCTCTAGCAATGTCTTCAGTAATATAATGGTTGCGATATACTAGTGTTTCACCGGTATATGGATGCACGTAGTCACAGGATGCATACCGACCATGAATTCGATCAAATAAATTTTCAATTGGTTTGCCATCGCGATCAAGTAAGGCTTTGACGCGCACACCCTTATCGGTGCCACAATCTTCTTCAACAATTACTACGTCTTGACTGACATCGACAAGCCGACGTGTCAAATACCCTGATTCAGCGGTCTTTAATGCCGTGTCAGTTGATCCTTTTCGTGCCCCATGGGTGGAAATAAAGAATTCACTCATTGTGAGCCCTTCGCGGAAGTTGGCTTTAATCGGCAATTCAATGGTTCCGCCTGACGGGTTTGCCATTAACCCCCGCATTCCGGCTAACTGAGTAAAGTTGGATGCATTACCACGAGCACCTGAATCACTCATCATATAAATATGGTTATCTTTTTTTAGTTCTTTTAACAAGCCTTCTTGAATTTCATCTTTGGCTTTTTCCCACTCTTTAATAACCAATTTCCCTCGTTCAGAATCGGTTAAAAGTCCGGTGTTGTAAAGATCGTGAATAATGTCGACTTGTTTGTCGTGCTGATCAAGAACTTCCTGTTTGTGCGAATAAATTTTTACATCACTGGCAGCAACGGTAATTCCGGAAATTGTCGAGTACTGAAACCCGATGTTTTTTAATTTATCAAGCATTTTTGAAGTTTCATTGATCTTATACTTTGCAAAAATTTGAGCAATAATCATCGATAAAAATTTCTTCTTGAATGGATCAACAAGTGGCATTTTCTGAATTGCTTCCGGAATGTTAGTTCCCATTGATAAAAAATATTTTTCTGGGGTTTCGTGTTCAAGATTTACTTTGGTTGCTTCATTAATGAAGGGAAAAGATGGTGGTAAAATCGTGTTAAAAATCATTTTCCCACAAGTCGTAACTAAATAACGATTCAGTAAGTTTTCCGGAAGTGGCCGTCCCAATGATTCGGAACGGACAGCGATACGTGAGTGAAGAGTAATGTTTTTATTTTCATAAGCAAGAATTGCTTCATTATAATCTTTGAAAACTCGACCTTCACCAATTTCACCGGCTCGTTCTAAGGTAAGGTAATAGTTTCCGAGTACCATATCTTGTGAAGGAGTGACAACCGGCTTTCCATCTTTAGGGTTCAGGATGTTATTTGATGCCAACATTAATACGCGGGCTTCAGCCTGAGCTTCTTCAGACAACGGTACGTGGACCGCCATTTGATCGCCGTCGAAATCAGCATTAAATGCCGTTGTGACTAGCGGATGTAATCTGATAGCTTTGCCTTCAACGAGCTTAGGCTCAAAAGCTTGGATTCCTAAGCGATGAAGCGTTGGTGCCCGATTCAAAAGTACTGGATGTTCTTTGATGACATCCTCTAAGACGCCCCAGATTCGGCCATCAAGTGTTTCGATTAACCGCTTGGCACTACGAATATTTGAGGTTATATTGCGGCTGATAAGCTCGCGAATCACAAAAGGTTTAAATAATATGATTGCCATCTCTTTTGGCAAACCACATTGATACATTTCGAGATCCGGTCCGACAACGATAACCGAACGTCCCGAGTAGTCAACGCGTTTTCCAAGCAGATTTTGGCGGAACCGTCCTTGTTTACCACGAAGCATATCCGATAATGATTTCAAAGCCCGATTTTTCTCAACAACGACTTTCCGTCCGCGTTTGGAGTTGTCAATGAGAGCATCGACAGCTTCTTGCAACATTCGTTTTTCGTTTTTCGTGATTAGATGCGGAGCTCCTTGTTCAAACTGACGTTTTAACCGATTATTCCGGTTAAGAATCCGCCGATAAAGATCATTTAGATCGGTAGTGGCAAAACGTCCACCATCAAGTTGAACCATCGGCCGTAAATCCGGGGGAATAACCGGCAGAACATCGAGAACCATCCATTCTGGTTTATTATCAGAGTTTTTAAAGGCTTCAACAACATTCAGGCGTTTAATAATTTTTTCTCGGCGTTGCTTAGAAGCGGTTTTCAACTCTTTACGTAAATTGATTGCTTCTTTTTCTAAGTCGAGTTTTTTAAGTAGATATTTAACGGCTTCAGCACCAGTCAAAGCTTTGAAGCGACTTCCGAATTCAAAGTAATATTTAGTATAGTCAGCTTCAGAAATGATTTGTTTGTATAGTAACCCCGTATCACCGGAATCAACAACAATGTAAGAAGCCAAGTAAACAACTTCTTCTAATTCTTTCGACTTTATATCCAACAAAATCGCCAGTCTTGAAGGACTGTTGCGAAGATACCATGCATGAACAACGGGAGCGGCCAATTCAATATGACCCATTCGTTCGCGACGAACTTTGCTTTCGGTGTACTCAACGCCACAGACAGGACACTTCTTGCCGGGATGAG
>JAQWBC010000190.1 GCA_028707415.1 Candidatus Izemoplasmatales bacterium | reverse complement strand
CCCTCGATCAATATCAAGAAGCATTACATACCGAAGCGGATATTATTATGCTGGATAACATGAGTCTGGCATTGATGGAACAGTGTGTTAAGATACCTCACGAAGGAAAAAAGCTGGAAGCAAGCGGAAATATGACAATAGATCGCGTTTTGTCGGTTGCTAAGACCGGGGTCGATTTTATTTCCGTCGGAGCGTTAACCCATTCATATCGATCACTGGACATTTCGCTTAAATTTCTATAAAAAGATCGCGTCCATCTATTCAAAATTAAAGTAATTATGTATAATGAATTGTCAGAAATTGGGTGATGGGTTTGCTCAAAGCAAAATACAATTGGGAACTAAAAGTTCCCGGGATTATTCCCGACAAAAAAATCTTTGAACACATTTTAAAAAATCGAGACATTGATGATGCTGATCACTTTTTTAATATGGGGAAAGAAATGCTTGCCGATCCATTTTTGTTTATCGATATGCACAAAGCCGTCAATCGGATCCACAAAGCGATTTCTGCTTGCGAAAAAATCATGATTTTTGGTGATTATGACTGCGATGGCATCAGTGCTATAGCTGTCTTATACCGGGCTTTAAAAAAAGCGGGTGCGACTGTTGAATATAGTCTCCCGGATCGGTTCAATGATGGCTATGGTTTAAGTTTAAGAGCGGTCGACGACATCATTAACCAACGTGTGAAACTTTTAATTACTGTTGATAATGGGATTACTAGTAATGAGGAAGTTGCTAAGCTAAATGCGGCCGGAATTGATACGATTATCACCGACCACCATGAGACAATCGGTGATCCACCCCCCGCATTAGCTATTTTACATACGAAATTTTCTCCAAACTATCCATTTAAAGAATTAGCAGGAGTAGGAATCAGTTATAAACTAGCGACCGCTGTATTAGAAGATGATTTAGATGAATTACTAGACTTAGTCATGATCGGCACAGTAGCGGATCTCGTCTTATTGCAAGACGAAAATCAAGCTTTGGTCAATTTAGGGCTTGCGCAATTGAAAAAAACGACAAATCTGGGACTTAAGAAATTACTTTTGTATTCCCACCTTGACCAGATTAACGTGACAGCCATCGCTTTCAAAATCGCTCCCAAGATTAATAGTTCCGGTCGGTTGGGAAAAGCTAAAGATGCCGTCGATTTATTGATTTCAGAATCGGATGAAGAAGTCAATCGGCTCATCCTAGATATCGAAGCCAATCATGTTATCCGCAAAGAACTGACTGATGAAGCTTACCGTGAATGCGAAAAAATGGTTGACATCGACAACAACGTTTTAGTCCTTTCCAGTCCCACTTTACATGAAGGTGTTATTGGCATTTGTGCCCAAAAAATAGCGGAGAAATATCAAAAATCTACTTGTGTTATCTATATCGGTGATGATCAAATCGGCAAAGGTTCAATGCGATCATTTGCTTCCGAAGATATCTTAAGTTTGCTCAACCAAAGTTCCGATTTGCTAATCCGGTATGGCGGGCATTCGCAAGCTTGTGGCTTAGCGATTGCCACAAGCAATATTCCCGCTTTGCAAAAGCGTTTTAATGCGTTATCCGCGGTCAAGAAACAACCACTTCTCAAAGTTGATATGCAAGTTTTTGCCAAGGATATCTCCATCGCAACCATCAAACAACTGGAAAAGTTTTCATTCTTTACGGCTAGGTTCCTTTTTTCCGAGATGGTCATCATCAAGAAAATGATAATGACGGATAAACATACTAAATTAATCCTCGCTGATGGCGAGCTAACGATGGAAGCAATTGCCTTTAACAACTGTGAGTATTATTATCGTCTTGAAGAAGGCGATACGATAAATATCGTCGGCGGTATTTCTTTGAATACTTGGCGTAATTCCGAAACGATGCAAATCATGATTGAAGATCTTGCCTGCGACCACTTTCAAGTTCTTGACTTGCGCAATCAAGACCGATATTTACAAGCTCAACCTTGCTTAAAACGGATGGAAAATGCCATAATTATTGATGATGATCTAATCGATGCCGGATTTGATGTATCCCCCATTTTGAAGCATAAACAACCTTCGACAATCGTCCTCGGTTATTCAGCGAAAGCCCAAATAATCAATCAATTCTTTAACAAGGAAGTGATTGGCTCAATCTATCGCCAAATCGAAAAACGGTCGCGGGTTTCTATCGCTGAATTAGAACTGGTTACCCGTCTTCCCCTTTTGGTTATTGAACCTATTATCAATATTTTTATCGAATTAAAACTAATAAACCTAATTGATGGTATAATCGAAGCGATTTTACCCGTATCAAAACAAAATTTAGCGGATTCCATCACCTATAATCGGATGATGGAAGCTCGTCGTTTGGTTGATTTTATCACTAATGAATCATTACCGACACTGAAACAATATTTTTCAAATATAAGGGAGGCTTAACATGAAACTCGAAGATTATATTAAGAACGTACCGGATTTTCCGATTCCAGGAATTCAGTTCAAAGACATAACGCCACTGATTGGCAATGGAGCCGCATTTTGCGAGGCTGTCAACGCGATTGCTGATTTTGCTAAAAGTCAACACGCTGAAGTGATTGTCGGTCCCGATGCCAGAGGGTTCATTATCGGTTCAGCAGTTGCCTATGCGATGGGGTTAGGCTTCGTTCCCGTTC
>JAQWBC010000189.1 GCA_028707415.1 Candidatus Izemoplasmatales bacterium | reverse complement strand
TTTCATCGAAAAGGATACTTGCGTGTTGTCCTTTCATAGCAATTGGATATTCCAAAAGTTGAAAGTAATAATGGCCAATCGCAATCGCAAGATAATCTCCAAGAAACTCTCGAAACCGCGGATGAGGAATGCCATGACCGAACCAACCTTTTTGAATTATTTCATCAGCAGAAAACAATACATACTTATTCTTAAAATGTTTTTGAAAACGTGATACAAAAATTTCCTTTTGATCAGGTTTGATGAAAAACGCTGTCATCCGCGATTCCACAGATGGCTTATGTAAAAATGTTTCCTCGAGATCAGGGTAATTTTTTAGTGGTAATGGTTTAACCGCCACTTGTCCATGATCAGCAATTACAATCACGATTGTATCATCAGTTAAAGATTCAATCATCCGTTGATATGCTTCATTTATTTGACGAACCATCAGCTTTGCTTCCCTCGAAGATGGTCCATATTGATGCATTATCGTATCAAGTTTATCCCAATAAGCATAAATGAAATTTTTCCCCGGGGTTTGTGTGGTTTTGATAATTGCTTGACATAGTTTTTCAACTGTATCATGCTCGGGAATCCGAAAAGCCGGAAACAATTCGTGAGTATTAACATCCGCATTTGCGGCTTCAATTTGAGCATAAATTGATTGATAGTTTAAAACGGTATCTGCAATCGGATGATCAATTGCAATTGAATCGTTATAATAATCCGTGTTATGAAATAATATAATTGTTTTGTCTTCTTCGTGAAAATATTGACTCCACCCAATCCAACCACTTTCAATCGGGCTTTTTCCGGAAATGACCGCTGTAGTAGCGGCAACCGTCGTTGACGGAAAGACTGAAGTAATGTCGCTTCGTTTATTTATATTTAACGCCGCTTTTTTTGATAAAAATCTTTTAATGGCAAAACTGCCCATCGCATCGACCAAAAACAAAACCACGTTTTTGTATCCTTTGGAAAGTTCCGCATCTAAGTTTGGAAGCGAAGCTAATCTTGTTTCGACGTGATAGTGTTTTAGTATCGATCCCGTCACATTGATAATAGAATTTTGATAATCAGGAACTGCGTATTTTTCCAAAAGGAGCCTCCTTTTATTTAAACAGCGGACAACGAGTTCGTCTCTGAGACAACATTTTGCACCTTAGGCAAGAAACTAACGCGTGAATATAAATACATGCCAAGGGGAATCATAGCGATATTGCTAATAAGCATTGCATACCAAATTGCTTCCGGACCCAAATCCGTAAAGTATAACAATCCAAATACTAGTGGCAACCTAACAACCCAAAGTCTGACTGAAGCCATAATCAAAGTAAACTTAGTATCGCCACTTCCTTGGAACGTTGATAAGTAAGTTTGGAAAATTCCCATGAATGGCAGACCTAAATGTAAAAACAACATATATTCCGAAGCAAAAACAATGGTTGTTGGATCACTGTTGAAAAGCCGGACAAGAACTTCTCGAAGCGGAATTATCACTAGCATTCCAATCGTCATCATTCCGACACAGATAAACATGCCGACCCGAAACGATTGTTTGGCGCGCGAAATATTCCCTGCGCCAATGTTTTGCGCCACGTAAATCGCTAATACGGAACTGATGGCCATTGCTGGGAACATAACTAATGAATTAATTCGGTTGCCAATATAATATGCTGCCGATAGAGCATTGGCTTCTTCACCAACAACTCCTCCAGTCGACTCAATCATCTGGATTCCATAGGTATAAATAACCGAATTTAGAATAACAAAACCAATCGATTGTAAAGCCTGTCCAATTGAAGCTGGAATCGAGACTTTTGTTAGATGTAAAAGCAAATTCTTATCAAACATGTTCCGTTTAAAGATAATCTTGACTCCGTTTCGTGGTTTCATGAACACGTAAAGCATGATTGGTGTCATTAAAACATTCGCAATCAATGTCGAAACCCCTGCGCCCACAATTCCCCAGTTTAATACTAAAATCATAATCGGTGTCAAGATGATATTAATGATAATTGAAACCGTCGACACGATAACCGGCGTCGTCGTGTCCCCGGTTGCTTGACGAATTGCTTGAAAAGCGAAAGATAGAAAGAGAAACGGTAATTCAAATGCCCGAATCCGCAAATAAGTGATTGCATATTCTAATTCTTTTCCCCTGGTACCAATAGCGGTCATAATTGTCGGTGTAAAAATATAAAGAATTATTGTGAAAAAAATACCCAAAATTATCGCTAAAAGAATGGTGTTAGATGCATATCTTTGCGCCCCTTTTTCATCGCCTTTTCCAACGCATTGACCAATCAAAGCATTTCCGGCAACCGATAATCCGGTTCCAAAAGAGATAAAGATGAAAAAGACAGCCCAAGTCATTCCGACAGCTGTTTGCATCATTGTGGAAACATATACGCCATCAACCGGGGCAATTTGGCCTAAAAAGAAACCATCAACTAAGTCGTGAACCGTTTTTAAGACATTGACTAAAAAAACAGGAATACTTAATCGAAGCATGCCCTTCCATAGCGGGTTTTCATTTAAGATAATCTCGGTTTTAAGTTCTCGTGTTTTGTCCAATCGAATGTCTCCTTAAGTAATAAAAGAAAAACGCACTGCAGAATGTGCGTATTTCTTCAAAGAAAAACTCATGAATGGTGCCGAAAGCAGGACTTGAA
>JAQWBC010000188.1 GCA_028707415.1 Candidatus Izemoplasmatales bacterium | reverse complement strand
GTATCTAGTATCATAAGTCCACTCATTCGTTTAAAACAAAAACAAAGCTCTAAATACTAAGGCTTTAACACTAAGGACTCTTAATACTTAAACTAGAAGAAAGTACACAAGATTCTTGACACTACCTTAAATTTATAATTCTCACTATTATTGTAACGAGTGAAGATGAATATATTATGGATATATGATGTTGTTTTTGTGAAATATAAGTTTCCTGTTTGGATTCACAAATCTCATTTAATCTTAAGGAAAAAATAGGACTAGTTTTTAATGAAATATTTACAATTATCGTGTATAATAAAAGCAACATTTACCTATGGGGTCGGGTTGTTTTATGAAAAAAGGACTTTGTGTATTATTAGGAACTTGCTTATTATTTTTATCATATGCCTGTGGAGGAAACAATATGGAAACAGTAACTGAGAATGCAGTAGTAACAATTGAAGTCGAAGGCTTTGGAAACATGGTTATCGAGTTATTTTTTGATAAAGCACCGAACACGGTTAGAAATTTTGTTCACCTAATTCAAGATGGATACTTTGATGGTTCGACATTTCATCGAGTAATCGAAAACTTCATGATTCAAGGCGGATCTGGTTCGAAGGAAGTCTGTGCAATCAAGGGAGAATTCACCAGCAATGGCTTTGAAAACAATCTTTTACACGAACGAGGAGTCATTTCAATGGCAAGAACCAGCTATCCTAATACCGCGACTAGTCAGTTTTTTATTGTTCACAAGAACAGTTCTCATCTCGATGGAAAATATGCAGCGTTCGGTAAAATGATTTCGGGATTCGCCGTACTTGACGCTATCGCGACTGTAGCAACTAACCGAAGTGATGCACCACTCGCGAGTGTGATTATTACAAAAATTACCGTCGACACTAAGGGTGTCACATATTTGACACCGATTTGTGCTTGATGAATGACCGAAGCGGGGGATTATCAATGAAAAAAGCAGATTTTCTCTGGGTCGGAATCATTCTTGCAATTTCGATGCTATTTGTTATCCCGGAAACCAAAGCGGCATTCGAAACCGCTACCACAGCATACCCATACTTAATGGGTTTTATAAAAACAGCAATCTTGGCGAGTATGGGTGAACTTTTAGCTTCACGAATCCGCAAAGGAACATATTTACCCAATCAAGGAATTATTATAAAATTTTTCGTTTGGGGCTTTTTGGGAATGATCTTTGTTTTGGCATTTAAGCTGTTTGCGGGTGGTGTCGCCGCAGCGCAGACAGCTAATCTTTTGCCAGCACTCACACAATACTCTTTTTGGTCCAATTTATTAACCGCTTTTTTGATTAGCCTTTTGATGAACCTGCTTTTTGCGCCGACATTTATGATTTTACATCGAATTACCGATACTTATATCGAAATGGGTCAGGGAAAACCACGAGACATAGTTAAAGTAAAATTGGTTGATGTTATTGACCGAATTGACTGGAAAATGTTTTTTAGTTTCATTGTCCTAAAGACAATTCCTTTTTTTTGGATTCCAGCACATACCATTACTTTTTTGTTACCAGAAAACTACCGTGTTTTGATGGCCGCTTATTTGTCAATTGCTTTAGGTGTGATTCTTTCAATTGCTAAATATATGAAAACAGTAAAAAACCAATCGATCACAAATCTAAATAAACAAGCATAAAAAAAAGAGAAAATATCTCTTTTTCATGAATAAAATGACAAAATGAAATAATAAAAAAATATAATTCGAGGAGAATATTATGTTCCAAATCGTCTGCAAAACGGTTTTGACACCTTCGGTTTCACTAATGAAATTATCCGCCCCGAGCATTGTAAAACACGCAAAGCCGGGGCAATTTGTCGTGATACGTATCGATGCGGACAGTGAACGCATTCCCTTTACAATTGCGGAAGCAAATCAAGTTGATCAGACGATTTCTATCATATTTCAGGTTGTTGGGGCTTCAACGTTAAAACTGAATCAGCTTAAAGAAAACGATTACATTCTTGATTGTGTGGGCCCGCTTGGAAAACCCTCTCAAATCGAAGGGCTGAATCGGGTATGTGTCATCGGTGGTGGGTTAGGCTGTGCTATTGCTTACCCGATTGCAAAAGCCTTACATGACCAAAAAACATATGTGCATAGCATTATTGGTTTTCGTCAACAAGATTTGGTGTTCTTATCAGATGAATTCAAAGCTATTAGTGATGAATATGAACTTGTTACCGATGACGGTTCTTCGGGAAAACACGGATTAGTAACCACTGCACTAAAAGAAATTTTAAATAAAGGTGATTCTTTCGATGAAGTAATCGCAATCGGTCCTTTGGTAATGATGAAGGCTGTCTGTGAACTAACAAAAAACTATGGAATAAAAACGATTGTCTCGATGAATCCAATTATGATTGATGGCACAGGAATGTGTGGCGGGTGTCGAATAACCGTTAATAAAAAAATGAAATTTGCTTGTGTCGATGGTCCAGAATTCGATGGTCACCTAGTTGATTTTGATGAGGCTATTCTTCGCAACAGGATGTATCAAGCCGAAGAAAGAAAAGCCTATGATCATCAATGTCGCTTGTTAAAGGAGGTTCAAAGTGATTAATAAATCATTTAAGAAGAACCCCATGCCTTCTCAAAACCCAGAAAAGCGAATCCATAATTATGACGAAGTTGCCCTTGGCTA
>JAQWBC010000187.1 GCA_028707415.1 Candidatus Izemoplasmatales bacterium | reverse complement strand
TTTGGAGATGTTTCAATGTACTATATTGGGATTGACGTTTCAAAGTACAAGCATGACTGCTTCATAGCTACTGAAGCAAAGAGTATTAAAGCATTTCAGTTTGACAATAATCGTTTAGGCTTTGATTTGTTTCTTACGACACTGAAGTCTTTAGACCAATCACAAGAAATAAGAATAGGTCTTGAGTCAACGGGGCACTACGGCATGAATCTAAAACAGTTTATCTGCGTATCTGGTTATACCTTTCTTGAATTTAATCCTTACTTAACGCATCAGTTTTCGAAGGCTATGTCGTTACGTAAGACAAAAACAGATAAGGTAGACGCAAAAACCATTTCAAGTATGCTGGGTCCCGTTGACTACAAGACCTTACATACTTCATTTTATCACATTAACGAATTAAAACAATGTGTTCGTTATCGAGATCTTAAAATGAAACTTAGAGCAAAGATACTCGTTGAACTCACAAACATCCTTGATCGGACGTTTCCTGAGTTTAAAGCGTTCTTTAATCATCGATTAGTTGGTAGTGCCATGTTTATCTTAAAGCGTTTTAAATCTCGTTCTCGTATCGCTAGATTTAAACAATCTGACTATGATCCAATTAATAGTTATTCAAGAGGCAAGATTACCAATGTGAAATTTCAGAAATTAAAATTATTAGCAATGAATTCAATCGGTTATGAAACGAATACAGATATCCTTCTCATTTCCGAATCCATCCAAAGTTACAAGAATTTAACATCAACCATTGAAACAATCGAGAATAAAATTATCGAACTCATGAAGAATATTCCACAAACCCTAACTTCGATTCCAGGATTAACTTTGATTTCCGCTGCGAATATTATTGGCGAAATCGGTGATTTTAGAAATTTTTCAAACCCAGCTCAAGTTATATCTTTCGCTGGTCTTGATTCTTCTGTCAATCAATCTGGAACAATGGAAACAAGAGGTCATCTTGTCAAACGGAGTTCAGGTTTATTAAGAATGACGTTTTGGCAAGTTACTTTTTCCGCTTTACAATTCATTCCAACTTTATATGAGTATTATTTAAAGAAAAAAGCGGAAGGTAAACATCATAAAGTAGCACTTACTCACTGTGCAAGAAAACTCATTAGAACCATCTATAACTTGGGATATAATCAACTAGTATTTGATCAAACACAATTCAGATAATCTTTAAAGGGTGTAGCTACCTTTTTGTATTATTAACATTATTTACCCTTTTATTAGGTTTTTTAACTATGGTTTTTATTTTTTTATTGACAATCTATAGTAAGTCTCCTTGATTGATGAATATACTATAATTATACCATTTATCAATTATATCGCAAATGAAAACCGCCACGACTGTGGCGGATAACAATAGTTTTCTTACTCCCATTCAATAGTTGAAGGTGGTTTAGAAGTAATATCATATACAACTCGATTGACTCCGGGAATTTCGTTTACGATACGACGACTGACAATTTCCAAAACATCATAAGGGATTTTCGCCCAATCCGCTGTCATTCCATCATGGCTTGTTACGGCGCGAATTGCGACAGTTTCGAAGTATGTTCTTTTATCACCCATAACACCGACACTTTTAATTCCCGGAAGAATTGTAAAATACTGCCAAATTACACTATCTAAGCCGGCTTTAGCGATCTCTTCGCGAAGAATGGCATCACTTTCGCGAACAATTGCTAATTTCTCGATGGTAACGGAACCAATAATCCGAATTGCAAGTCCCGGACCGGGAAATGGAATTCGGTTTACTTGAGCTTTAGGAATGCCTAATGCAACTCCCAATTTTCTGACTTCATCTTTAAATAACTTATTTAACGGCTCAATAAGCTTAAACTTCATGGTTTTAGGTAATCCACCCACATTGTGATGGCTTTTAATGGTTGCGGCGGTTTTTGTCCCCGATTCAATAACATCTGTGTAGATTGTTCCTTGTCCCAAAAACACGAAATTGCCGATTTTTTGAGCTTCATCGTTAAATACGGAAATAAATTCACTGCCAATGATTTTTCGCTTTTGTTCGGGATCAGTAATATTTTCCAATTTTGACAAAAAGCGATCTTTTGCATTAATAGGAATCAATTGAATGTTCAATACGTTTTTAAACATATCAATGACGTCTTCTGCCTCATTTTTACGCATCAATCCATGATCGATGAACATACAAGTCAACTGATCGCCAATCGCTTTGTGAATTAACACGGCGGCGACACTTGAGTCTACGCCTCCGGATACCGCCATCAATACCGAATTTAATTCGACAGTTTTTTGAATCTGCTCAATCTGTAAGTCAATATAATGCTCCATATTCCAATCAGGAATGGCTTTACATATTTTTAAAGCAAAATTTTTTAGAATGGTAGTGCCAAACTCAGTATGTTCTACTTCAGGATGAAATTGGACCGCATATATTGGTAATTCTCGATGCTCAATGATTGCGGGAATACCGTTTTTTGAAGAAGCAATCAACCGAAATTCGGGTGGAAGTTTTGCTAAATAATCACCATGACTCATCCAAACATTCATTTTTTGGGGAATTTCGTCAAGCAAGGGTGTTGATTCGTGAAAACAGATTTCTTGTCCCCCATATTCTCGAGTTAATGATGCTTTAATAACGCCCGCATACTGTATTGCAAGCCATTGCATTCCATCACAA
>JAQWBC010000186.1 GCA_028707415.1 Candidatus Izemoplasmatales bacterium | reverse complement strand
TATCGAGAATTGCCAAAACGTTTTCGTCTTCATAAACTTTGTATGAAGGAATTTCTCCGGAAATAATCTTGCAAAAAACACAGCCCATTTTAAGCCTCCTGATTATATTTTTGAATCATTGGAACCAGCTCATAAAAATCCTTTATCCAAAAATCGGGATTAGTCTTTATCAACAAATCGCGTTTGTAAGACCAATTAACGCCACAAGTTAAAATGCCCGCATTTTTACCGGCGAGAAGATCTGAGATGTTATCGCCTATCATTACTGCATTATGACTATGAAAGAAATTAAGCGCTTTCAATACTGCTTCCGGATTGGGTTTTGGACTAGCAACATCTTCCAATCCGATAATTAAATCAAAATATTGATTAATATTATAATAAGCTAAGCAAGGAGCCGCCGATTCTTTGAATTTTGTCGTGATGATTGCGATGTGAAAGTGATGCTCATGGAAATACCGCAAAGCATCAATAACGCCGGGATAAAGATGGATATAGTCAAATTCAATTTGGCGATAGACGTGACGGTAGTTATTAATCATGGTGTTGACGAGGGTTAAATCGTTAGTTAGTTTACCAAAGGTTTCGTATAACGGCGGGCCGACCATGTCAATCAATTCACTTCGAGAAAAAGTGATTTGTGGAAAATAAGTCGCTAGAGTCAATCGAAACGTTTCTAGGATTAATTCATTGGAGTCGACAAGGGTTCCGTCGAGGTCAAAAAGGATTGTATCAATCTTCATGGGGGCATCACCAATCAAATTATACCAGATTTTTTCTAATATGCGTCATGATTGCCAAAAACAAGGTCTATAAAACTGGTTTTGAGATTATGATTATGATATAATGAAACGGGTGATTTTAGTGGCCAAAGCGATTCTTATTTATAATCCCAAAAGCGGAAAACAGGACTTTATTAGTCGATTGCCACACGTTATCTACCGGTTAAACGAAAAGGGATATCAAGTTCAAACATTAACAACGACATATCCCGGTCAAGCAACTGAGTTTGCGCGCCAAGCTTGTCAAGAACGCTACGAACTATTGCTAATCGTTGGTGGCGATGGCACCTTTAATGAATGTGTCAATGGAATGATGGACTGCAAAGACCTGCCGAAAATCGGCTATCTACCCGTCGGCACCTGTTGCGACATCGGTCATAGTTTAGGATTGTCAAAAAACGTCGATTTGGCGCTTGACAACATTTTTGCCGATTGTCACGTTAAAATGGACGTCGTTAAGTCTAACGATCGTTACTTTTGTTATGTGACAGGCAATGGAGCATATATCGATATCAGTTATGTTACTGATTCCCGGCTGAAAAAAAAGATTGGGTATCTGGCATATCTTATTAAAGGCACGGAAGAATTATTTACTATTCCAAAAATCCGCATGCGGGTAATCCGGGACGGAGTTGAGTTCGCCGGATCATATTCACTCATTCTGATTATCAATTCTAAACGGGTTGCGGGGATTAATATGATTTATAAACCCTACCTCGATGATGGTCTTGTCAATGTGGTTATGTATCATTATCTGTGGCCATTTAATAATATTATCTATTTCTTATCTTTCATTTTACCGTTTTGGTCGACACCACTGATTAAACGTTTTAAAACCAGCAAAATGCAAGTCATAACCGAATCGAAGTCAAAGTGGAACGTTGATGGAGAATCGGGGGGTTGGGGAAATCAACAGATTGAGGTTTATAAACAAGCGATTATTATTATTGTCCCCGAGAAAATCAAGAAAAAATATTTTCCAAATCAGGAATAAATTACGAAAAGGTGAAATAAATTTGATTAATGAAGTAATAATCGTTGAAGGGATTCACGACCAACAAAAACTCAATAGCATTTATCCTGGTATTGAGTGCATTGTGACAAATGGCAGCGAAATATCGGAAGCTACCTTAAATTTGATTGCACAAATTCATAATTCCCGAGGAGTAATCTTATTTTTGGATCCGGATTTTCCCGGGAAACAGATTACAAACAAAATTCTTGACCGAATTAATGATGTCAAAATTGCTTTTTTGATCAAACAAAAGGCAATCAGCAAAAATCATCGCAAAGTCGGCGTTGAACACGCCCAAGAAGCGGACATTCGTGAAGCACTAGATCACCTGTTTGTCATTAATAATCGCCAAGAAATTAAAATAACAATGACTGACTTAGCAAATATAAAACTTGTGAATTGTCAATCCGCTTTCGTGCGAAGAAAATTTGTGTGTGAAGCTTTAATGATTCCGGTTTGTAATGGAAAAACCTTTTTACGATATATAAATATGTTGGATATTTCCCTATCCAGAATTGTCGAAGTGATGTCATGAAAAATATCGGATCATTCAATATTACTAGCGATATTTTAGCTAGGGAAGGTTTTCATATCAAAAAACGTTTTGGCCAAAATTTTTTGGTTGATAAAAACATTTTGGAGAAAATTATTAAAGAAGCACACATATCAAAAGAAACCGACGTCATCGAAATCGGTCCGGGATTTGGTGCCCTTACGGAAGGTTTGTTAACCCAAGCCCGAAGAGTTTTAGCTTATGAAATTGATCGCGATTTAATGCCAATATTGAAAAAAAACTTTGCGGATGTGTCGAATCTTGTCTTGGTTAATCAAGATATCTTGGACTGTGATATTGACGTCGATATTGAGCGATATTT
>JAQWBC010000185.1 GCA_028707415.1 Candidatus Izemoplasmatales bacterium | reverse complement strand
AAGAAAAAACACTAGATGTCGAATCAATTAAAGAATCAATTCATTCTTATCGCGATTTAGAAGCGACTTTGAAAGTAATCAAACAAAAAGTGTCGGATTTGCAGGACATGAAACTCACATATGAAGAAATTCAGAAAAACCAGGACCAAAAACGATTTTTCGAATATCTTTTGAAGCTAATCGAACTTGAGAATACGAAGCATCAGATCCAAGCAAAATCCAAGCAATTAGAAAAAATGGCAATTGCTTCGGAGAGATATAAACAAGAAATCGCCGAATTGGATCGCCAGATCGAAGCGGCCGATGATCGTGGTAAGGAAATCTATGCCATGATGGCCAGCGATGAGACTTTTAAAGCCAGTGAACTTTTTGATCGTGACATTATGGCCATGACTTCCAAGCTCGAAGATCAAAAAGAATTGGTTCGTTACTATATGGCGCGAGTCACGAAACTGAAGCCGATGATTGCGGATTTAAAGGAAGAATATCCGGATAAGATTTATGATGAACTGGCGAAAATTGATTTGGCCAACGTCACTTCCGAAAACGTTGACAAAATCAAATTCGCATTGGTCGAAATCGACAAAAACCTGCGCTTAAAAATTGATGCTAACATGAAACAACTCGGTAAAGCCGAACAGGATAAACTCACTTTATTACAAGAGATTAATGATGTATACTTAACACTAAAAGACTTAGAAAATCATAAACTCAAATATAATCCGATAATCAAGAGTTTGCAAGCCAAGATTATTGAAGGCGTTTCCCAGCGTTACGGGGAAACGATATCCGTTCACATCCTTGCTGAACTCTTAGAAGTAACTAATCCGTTATGGCAAGATACTGTTGAAGATTATCTCGGACCCCAGCGGTTTAATTTAATCGTCGAACCCAGGTACTTTGATGAAGCATTACAAATCTTTAATCGCGTCAAAAATCAGTTAAATGTTTATGGAATCGGATTGGTTAACACCAAAAAAATCTCGCAGTTTGTCAATTCTCAACCCAATAGTTTAGCCTCCATCATTGCCGCTGATAATGTCGATGCTCGTCATTATATCAATATGACCTGTGGAAACCTAATTATGGTAAGTGATGTTAGCGAACTGGAAAATTATTCGCAAGCCATTACCCAAGAAGGTGTCGTTTATAAAAGCTTTACGGTCCGAACGCTCAATAAAAATACCGATAAGCCTTTCATTGGTAAACATGCACAAGAGAGTCAACTTGATAAATGGCGTCAAATGGCGATTTCATCAAAAGATGAATACACAAAAACCAGTGATAAAATCAATCAATTAAACGAAGAAAATAACCTAATCGGTCAGCTGAATCTCAAACAAATAATTGAGACCTGTGCATGTAACGCAATTCTTTATTCATATGCAAAAGAAATGGATGCATTCAAGCATAAAAAGGCGAATTTACCAACTCAAAGCATTAACGAGCTTCGAGTTGAATATGAACATACAAAAGATGAAATTCGCAGTTTCAATAATAATAAACGTCGTCTCTATGAGGAAACCGGAAAAGTACGTTCTGATGAATTGAAGGCCAATGACGAAATTCTGGCGTTGGAAAATCACCTTAAGGATGTTACTGAGCAGCAGCTGATCTTAGCAAATGGGTCGGTTACCGTCGAACAGGAAGCTTACAACTTATATAATCAAGAAATAGCGACAGCCAAAGACCCCCTAAAAGTTGAAAATGATTACCGAAAGCGGATTGAACAAGAGCTTCTGCATTTAACGAACTTAGAAGATGCTTTACGAGGCAAACAGTTCAAGTATGTCAACACCTATAACCTTGGACACCCCTTTGGTTATGAACACATGAACTTTTATCTTGATGAACTTAACAAGTTGATCAAGTCCGAACTAGTCAAATATGAAAGCAAGGTTCGAGAAGCCAGAGAAGCCGCAGAAAAACTCTTTAAAGAGGATTTTATTGCTAAACTAAGAAGTTACATTATTGCAGCTCAAGATGAAATCGCGAAGATCAATGTCACCTTAAAAGCCATTCATTTCGGTGAAGACACATATGAATTTATCTTCCCTAAAAGTAAAGAGTATGCCGACTATTATGATATGGTTTTATCGGATGACTCATTAAAAACCGGTGGCGAAATCTTTAATTACGATTTCGAGATGAAATACCAACGACAATTAGAAGAACTCTTCATCAATTTAGCCGCTGATGAAATCAATTCCAACGGAGCGATTAATAAATTTACCGATTATCGGACATATATGGATTATGACATCAAGATTATCAACCGTTCCGAAGATGTCACAATGTATTCCAAAGTCTTTAAAGAAAAATCGGGCGGTGAAACCCAAGTGCCGTTTTATGTCGCGACGATTGCTTCCTTTGTCCGCTTGTTCCAACAAGCGGGAAGGGGTAACCAAAGCGATACGATCGGTTTAATCTTGTTTGACGAAGTTTTCGACAAAATGGATACCTCCCGGATTCGCGCGATGATGGAATTCATCAATCAATGACCCGTGCAAATCATTCTCGCAACCCCACCACAAAAAATGGAAGTCTTAAGTAAATATACGGATACGACCGTCGTAACGTTGCGCGACGGCAAAGCCGCGCGCGCTTATGAAGTCGTCCAGAAATACTAGTTTTTTTCTTTGTTATTACTCGCGTAACAGACAGTGCATTTCGAAAGGCAGATGACTGAAATGAA
>JAQWBC010000184.1 GCA_028707415.1 Candidatus Izemoplasmatales bacterium | reverse complement strand
TTATCAATATCTTTCACTTCGGTAATCTTCTCACCGTTGACTTTGATAGTAAACACCGAATCTTTAAGTCCAATCCGCTCCACTAATCCGCTTGTAATTAATTTTTCTTCCGGCATTTCCAGTAATTGGAATTTAAGTGATGAACTGCCGGCATTGACTGCCATAATTTTTCCCACGATTTGTAAGTTCCTCATCCTTCTATAGATTGTCTGTAAACCATCCATCCATTCGGATGATGGCATCATTCACGGCTTTCGAATCCTGAAATGACGGGATTTCTGCCAATAAAAATTTAGTAACCTTTTTGACATTTTCCCCAAGTTTTTGCAGGATTAAAATGCTCTTTCCCCCGGTTTTGAACATTGTATTGGGTAAAGTAATCAGTCCGATACTTTGATACAACGAGGAAATTATTTGCTTGAATCCATCGACTTCAGTCTTTTCAAAAAAATCGTTCGCAATCAAAGCCAGAAAATATCCGCCGTCACGTAACTCGTTATGATGATATTTAATAACATCATACGGTAAATAATGTTTGTTTATAACTTCTGAACTCGGAAAGTCAGTAACAATAGCATCTGCTTGAAAATTCTTGAAAGTAAAGGTGTCTTGATAATACATCCCTTCCCCATAATCCATAATATCAAACATTGCGATTGCCAAGTTATAACTATCGATATTATTATCGACCCCGATAGGAATTGCTTCACAAGAAATATTGTTCGCCACCGTCAGTAACAGATTAGCTGTTCCTGCGAGCGGATCAAATAAGATGATTTTTTTGGTTTTATGACTCAACTTTTCTAAAATAAAAGTCATTAAAAGACCGATCGTATCCGGAGTAATGTCCGCATTGGAACGCTTACTATGCTTCAGTCCTTTTAAAATTGCCAATTGCATCGCCTTGCGAATTTCTTCTTTCGGAAAATCTGTCCCATCAAAAATCTTCATGAGTTCATTTAATTGCTTTTTTGCATTGTCAGAAAGTTCTTCCGTTACTGATTTGGAAAGAATATTATTACATGTCTCCGTGATTCCCTGTAGGTATGGCATTTTTAACTCTTCGTAAAGTGTCATACAGGAAGCATCGATGCAATCGAAAATTTGTTCCACATTACTCTGATTTACCATAAAATCACCTTTAATTATTGTACCACATTTTGCCATTGAAGACAATAAGGGAATTGCGGTAATCCTCTTAAAGAAAATACTTCACCGGTTGCCTGGTGAAGTATTAATTTAGCGTTCGCCTTTATCATAGATTTGCCCGCTGGCCTTCGGTGCAGCCGACTTTTTCGATGACAATACCAAAACCAGTAATGTTGCTATATATGGTAACATCGAAATAATGTTCGGGACAACTTTTGTAGAAACATAAGTCAGCAATGCCATTTGTTCCGGCGGTGTATCGAGAGGAATCGGTGGATAAAGCAAATCCTCAAGTGCCGGGAAAAAGGCGATTCCTTTACTTAATGTTAACAAAGCCGCAAAGAATAACGCTGTCAAGGCGATGTTTTTTGGCTTCCAGTTGCCGAAAATCATAACAGCAATTGCCAAAAAACCAAATCCGGATACCGTTGCGTCAAATTCATTGGTAAAACTGGTCACCAAGAAATATCCGCCTAAAGACGCCAAAACGCCCGAGATAAAGACGCCAATGTAACGCATCTTATAGATATTGATCCCTGCCGCATCCGCTGCATGAGGATTCTCACCACACGCCCGCAAGCGCAGTCCAAATCTAGTTTTGTATAATACAATTGAAGATATGATCAAGATAATAATTCCAAAATATAAACTCGGATATACATTTGTAAAGAAAACGTCTCCGATAAACGGAATGTCGGCTAACAAGGGAACCCTTTCGATAACGAAGCGCGATCCGTTAACCAAAATTTTATCAGATCCCGTTGCTTCACCTAGAGTAAGACTCATAGTTAAGAATAAAGCTAGCGCCGGAGCCAACGTGTTGAGGGCGGTGGCGCTGATGATTTGATTGGCTTTCATTTTGATGGCCGCCACTGCATGAATTCCCGCGAATATCAGTCCCCCTGCAACTGCTGCTATCATTCCGCATAAATATAGCACAAAATTAGACGAGAACCACGAGGCCGGTAATTTATTGACCGTTACCAAACCGACAAAAGCTCCCGTAATCATAATTCCTTCTAGCGAAATGTTAGTCACCCCGCCGCGTTCAGTAAACATTCCTCCTAGTGCGGTGACAATTAATGGAATCGCTGCTAAAAGCACTAATGCTAAATAAGAGAAAATGCTATCATACATTTTTCGCATCCTCCTCTGATTCATGATGAGCTTTGATGCGTTTATCCCGTCGTTTTTTTAGGTAGGCACCCAAGAAGCTCGAGATTCCAATCATGTAGATAATCACCGCGACAACAATGTTGGTGATTTCTTTGTCGAAGCCCAGTAATTGCATCGTTAAAGCTCCTTGCTTAATATAACTAATCAAAACCCCAGAGAAAATAATTCCTAAAGGATTGCTTTGCGCTATAAGAGCAACGGAAATGCCTTCAAACCCGATTGAAAGAATTTTATTTGCCGGTCGCAAATAGTCCGGCAAAACCGCCAAATATGTGATTGCGGCCGCCAACCCAGCTAAAGCTCCGGAAATCATCATGGAAATAATAACATTGCGCCGGTAATTAATTCCTGAATATTTGCTGCCGGAAATACTGTATCCAACGGCT
>JAQWBC010000183.1 GCA_028707415.1 Candidatus Izemoplasmatales bacterium | reverse complement strand
TTTTTCCAAGCCGAAGTTCGCAGTCAATCGAATATCAGAACGGTACGTGATTTAATTCGAGAAGCTATTAAGGCTAAAGGCTTTGTCTGCTCAAAGGATTTCGCGTTTAATAAGAAGGTTTCGTGGTACTGGGGCGACTCAGGTTTAGCAAGAGTTGCGCTTGAAGCCCTGTATTATTATGGTGAGTTGATTATCCATCATAAAAATCACGCCTTAAAGTATTACGCTTTGGCTGAGGATTATATTCCCAAGCATTTATTTACCGCAGAAGACCCAAATGTATCAACGATGGAGTATTTAAAATGGAAAGTATTGCAAAGAATCGGTGCGGTTGGTTTGCTTTGGAACCGGCATTCAGACGCGTTCTTATTTATTCAGGATTTAAAAACACCGGTTCGAAATCAAGTAATTGATGAGTTGGAGGAAGAACATAAAATTATCGGGATTGCTATTGAAGGCATTAAAGATAAATTCTTTTGTTTGGCAGAAGATGGCGATTTACTTGATGAAGCGTTGAAAGCAGAAAAACCTTTTGAGCGTGTTGAATTCATTGCCCCTTTAGATAATCTTTTGTGGGACCGAAAATTAATTAAAGCGATATTTAATTTTGATTATACTTGGGAAATTTATACCGTTGAATCGAAACGTAAATATGGTTATTATGTGCTTCCTATTTTATATCGAAATGATTTCATTGGCCGGATTGAACTGATCAATCACCGTAAAGATCATCAGTTGGAAGTTAAAAAAATCTGGTATGAAGCCGGATGGAAAAAAACAAAGATGTTTATCAGGACTTTTAATCAAGCATTGAAGCGGTTTGCAAAATTTAACGATTGTATTTCTATAGTTGGTGCAGAAAAAGCGGATATTAATTTTGAAATAACGTCATAATTACGAGGAATGCCGATGAAAAAACAACCACTATCACTTTATTTAAGAATGATTTTTTGTCTGCTTTGTCTGATGGGAATCATTGTTATTGTATCTAAAAATCCTGATCCATTGTCTTCGTTATCCTATTACACGATTCAAAGCAATTTATTATGCTTAGTAGTTATGGGGATAATAGTATACCGGCAGTGGCAGGGAAAAAGTCTTGATAGTCGATGCATGCATATCGTTAAAAGCGGGACATTGATGGCCATCTTGTTAACCTTTTTGGTTTTCAACATTGTGCTTTTGCCATCAATGATTGAGCAAAACATGACAAGATATATTACCGGACTCGGAAATATTTTGGTCCATTACTTTACTCCATTATATTTTCTTCTCGATTATTTGCTTTTTGATCCTAAAGGTCAGCTACGAAAAACGGATCCGTTATGGTGGCCTGCTTTTCCGATTTATTACTTTATTTATGCGAATATATATGCAGCTTGCGGGGGGACGTATTCTGATGGTGAAACCTATTCCCGTTTCCCCTATTTCTTCATTGATCCCGATATTATTGGCGCGGGTGGCGTCGCTATCGCGGTCGCCTTGATTATCGCCTTTTATATTGGCTTGTCCTATGCGTTTGTAGGCCTTGATAGGTTATTAGCGAGCAGGGGATTAAAAGCTTCAAAAACGGGCAAATAATCGGTTTGATTGACAAACAATGAGAACTTGTTTAATACAACAAAAATAAATACTGACAAATAATAAATTATGGAGGTTTTTATGGAACAAATCGCTTATTGTGGACTTAATTGCTTTGAGTGTCCGGCGTTTAGAGCCACTATTGACAACGATGACGAGTTGCGGGCAAAAACGGCAAAACTGTTTTCTAATGGCTCTGTCATTTTAAAACCGGAGGATATTAATTGTTACGGCTGTCATTCAGATTATCGGCTGACGAAATTATGCGCTAGATGTAAGATTAGTCTATGTGCGGAAATGAAAGATATAAACACCTGCGCTGAATGTGAAAACTATCCATGTGAGAAGATTAACGAGTTTTGTCCGATTGGTAGTGCTCACCGGGATAAACTCGATTCAATTATTCCTTGGCGGCATTAAAAAAATGACGGTTGCTTAAAGCAACCGCAATTGACATGGCTTTCATTACCAGTTTAATAAAAATACTAGAAGTTTTAATGGCTTCTAGTATTTTATTTATTTATGTAACAATAAGATCATTTCTCTTAAAGTTTTACAAGCGACAGCGGTTGAAGCGCCAGATGCATCGAGAACCGGGGATAATTCGACTATATCAGCACCAACGATGTTATTTAGTTTCGTAAATTCATCAAAGGCGGAAAGTAATTCTTTATATGTCATGCCTCCGGCTTCAGGAGTTCCTGTTCCTGGGAAAACGGAGGGATCGAGGACATCGAGATCAATGGTGATGTATACGGGTAAGTCTTTTAATTTTTCGATGACTTTATCTAAACCGTTGAAATCATATTTACGTAAATGGGTGTGACCTTGAGCCGCCCATTTGAATTCGGAGGCGTCGCCACTCCGGATACCGAATTGAAAGATGCGGTCATCACCTAATAAATCATGACAGCGTTTAATGACGGTGGCATGGGATAATTTACGACCTAAGAATTCATCGCGAAGATCGGTATGGGCATCAAAGTGAATGATATGAAGATTGGGATACTTTTCATGCATGGCTTTGACTTGTGGGTAAGTAACCAAGTGTTCGCCACCAATCATCATCGGTTTCTTATTATCTTTCAGAATTTTGGTCGTGGATTGATAGATTACTTTCAGGGCAGTTTCG
>JAQWBC010000182.1 GCA_028707415.1 Candidatus Izemoplasmatales bacterium | reverse complement strand
AGCCGCCAAAATCAGTTGCGTTTTCGTATCCGGAGCCTCGACCAAGACAAATAAATAATTTGGCAGCGTCGATCCGTTGTTACTATAGTTTAATACGTAGTCAATAATGTGTTGTGTGAATAACGGAATCAATGTCCGTGCGTAAGATATAACGTATATTAAACAAAAAGCGATAACTAATAAATACCAATGTTTTCCCATCCATTTGAACATCAGCCGAAGGGTATTATTTTTTTTGGTTTTAACTTTTAATTGTGAAGCATCCATATCAATCACCTCGTTTCTTCGGATATGGATCTTTTAGAAGCAGTTTTATTACATTTTTTCAATCGTTTGCATGCCTAATATCCGCATGCCATCATTCAAAATTGATCGAATGAGATAAAGCAAGTGCTCTTTCGTTTTGCGTTCCCGCATATCCGAAACAGCGATTCGCTCTTTGCCATAAAGGCTGTTGAACAGCGCTGCTAAATTTAACAAATACTTTGCTAAAAGCGATGGCGATGCTTCTTTGGTCGCTTTTTCGATGGTTTTAGCATAATCACCCGCGGTTTTGATAATGTCAAAGAAGATATCATGCGCCATGAGTTCAAAATCAATGTCACCATCATATTGGAACTGATCAGCAGCCAAAATTGAAGTAATTCTGACCGATGTATACTGGAGATATGGACCGGTCTGACCTTCAAATTTAACCATGTCTTCTAAATCAAATTCAAAATCGTTGGCCCGATAATTCTTAAGATCGTTGAAAATAATGGCACTCACACCGATTTTTTGGGCGATTTCATCCTTATTCTTCAGTTCTGGGTTCTTTTCTTCAATATGTTGTTTCGATAAATCGATAGCTTCGTTCAGTACATCAATCAGTTTCACGACTTTGCCTTTCCGGGTCGACATCTTTTTGCCGTCCTGAAGCACGAGTCCAAAATTGACATGTTCAAATTCATCGTAATAATTATAGCCCATCTTCTTGACAACCGCCTTCAACTGCTCAAAATGCAGCTTTTGCTCATTGCCAACGACATAGAGGCACCGAGAAAAATGATAGGTTTGTTTGCGATAAAAGAGGGCAGCTAGATCCCTTGTTATATAAAGAGTTGATCCATCCGATTTTTGAATTAAGGCCGGAGGCAGTTGCTCACCTAAATCGACAATCATTGCCCCTTGGTCTTCTTTAAGCAACCCTTTGGCTGCCAATTCATCGATGATGGGTTGCATTTTATCATTATAAAAAGCTTCTCCGTTATACGAATCAAATTTGACATTTAATAATTCATAGACCTTCATATAATCCGCAAGTGAGACTTCGCGAAACCAATTCCACAAGGTGACGTATTCAGGATTACCCTGTTCTAATTCTTTAAAAATTCGTCTGGCTTCGTTATCCATTTCCGGATTGGTTTTAACTAACTCATGAAATTCCACATAAAGCTTTACTAACTCATTGATAGGATCTTTTTTAACCAGTTCCTCATTACCAAAGTGTTGATATGCGTAGATTATTTTCCCGAATTGAGTGCCAAAATCACCAAGATGGTTGATTCTTACGACAGTGAAACCGCATTTTTCATACAGATTTCCGATGGCAGCACCAATGATTGTTGAACGTAAATGCCCAATTGAAAATGGTTTGGCGATGTTCGGTGATGAATAGTCAATGCAGACCGTTTTTCCGGTTCCAGTGTTCGTTGAACCGTAATTCTCCTCATCATCCGCGAATGCTTCAAAAACACCCTTGGCGATGATTGCTTTGTTCAAAAACAGATTGATGAATCCACCGGTTGTGGATATATCTGCAATCATTTCCGCCAAACCAGACGTCTTAATGACATCTTTTATGGTCACAACGGTTTCGGGAAGTGAAAGATCAATTGCTTTAGCAATCGCAAAAACGGGAATCGAAATATCGCCTTGATTAGGGCGTTTTGGTTCTTCGACAATCACTGAAATCGGTTTATTGAATTGTGCTGAAAGCGCTGTTTCTAGGCCGGCTTTCAGATTGGTTTTGATGGAATCGATCATAATTTCACCCTCTTAAATAAAAAATAAATTCGGACTCCGATTAGAGACCAAATCTACTTTTGATATACTTTAACATTTCAGTCTGTGTATAGTAAAAGTTGATTTTAGTTAGATTCAGGCTCTTACGAATCTTTTGATTTTGCCTAATCGCTTCATCAATTTTTACCCACATGGGAATTAATCCCATTTCTTCCTCGTAGTCTTCTAGTTTGGAGGAAATGAAATGCATGACGTCCACATGGTAATAGTCGGTTATAATTTTTGCGACTTTTCCATACAGTGAACGTGACTCCCGGATTTCTTCGGTGTATCCAAGATTTTCAATTATTTTAACTTGGGTAGCACCAATTTCTTCAAGAAGTTCGCGGTGTAAAGTATCAAATTTGGACTCGTTCAGGATAATTCCTCCCCCGGGAGTCCCGTACATTTGGTCAGTATTAGAATACATAAGTAATATCAAGTTTTCGTGAATAACAACGGCTCGAACGGCTTCTCTGGTAATAATTTTTGGCGGTATTTCGACAAGCGAATCCGTAATAACCATTAGTGGCACCATTATCTCACACTCCTTACTTGACACATTTACTATTTTAGCATAGTTTATTTTAAAATAATACATTTATTAAATCAATCGTCGGACAATTGGGCGATTTGAGCAAATCGATTATCAATGATGGTTGATTTTTCCGC
>JAQWBC010000181.1 GCA_028707415.1 Candidatus Izemoplasmatales bacterium | reverse complement strand
ATCGATCTGGGCGGACAACTTTTCAAATAACTTTTCGTACATGTAGATTTCTAACTCATCGGTATACCGACCGAAACGATCGATAAATTCGCTTTCCAAATTATGTATGTCAACAATCGATTTAACGCCGTTGATTTTATCGTGCATTTCCATTTTCACAAAGTCATCGCCGATATATTTTTTATCAATGTACTTGGATACTTGAGCTTTAACCTTCGTGATTTTTTCGGGTTCGTCAGTAGCACCTTGACGAGAGGCTATTTCTTCTTTTAAAATTTTCATATACAGTTCCACGCCGACCGAATCGATAAAACCTGACTGTTCACTTCCTAAAACGTCGCCGGCACCGCGGATGGATAAATCGCGAATAGCGATTTTAAATCCGCTTCCCAACTCTGTAAATTCTTTAATAACTTTCAGCCTTTTTTCGGCGTCCTCAGTCAATATTTTGTTTTTCGTATACATAAGATACGCGTACGCGATTCGGTTTGATCTTCCCACTCTTCCGCGTATTTGATATAGTTGTGCTAATCCCAATCGATCGGCTTCGTGAATAATTAAGGTGTTAGCATTGGGAATATCAATTCCGGTTTCAATAATCGTTGTCGATATTAGGACATCAATTTTTTGGTTGATGAAATCTTCAACAACCGACTCCAGCTCGGTTTTATTCATTTGTCCATGTGCAGTTCTTATCCTTGCTTCTGGCACGAGTTTTCGGATTTTAACAGCGATAAGTTCAATATCATCTACACGATTATATATATAAAATATTTGCCCTTTTCTGGCCAATTCCCGCTCTATTGCATCTTTAATAATCGTCTCGTTTCGTTCTAACACATATGTCTGTATTGGATATCGGTTTTCCGGAGCCGTTTCCAAAAGCGACATGCTTTTTACTCCCATCATAGCCATCTGTAAAGTCCGCGGAATCGGAGTGGCGGACAACGATAACACATCAACATTAATCTTTAATTCCTTGATTTTTTCTTTATGTTCGACGCCAAAACGTTGTTCTTCATCGATAACTAATAATCCCAAATCCTTGAAGATTACGTCTTTGCTTAAAATCCGGTGAGTACCAATTAAAACATCTATTGATCCGGTTTTTAACCGATCCAATACCTTCATTTGTTCACCACGCGTAACAAAACGATTTAGGATTGCGACATTAATTCCATATTGTTCCATCCGCCTTGAAAAGGTCTGGTAATGTTGCTTTGAAAGAACGGTTGTCGGTGCTAAATATGCCACTTGTTTATTGTTAACAACCGCTTTGAACGCCGCTCTTAAAGCAACTTCAGTTTTCCCAAAACCAACGTCACCACAAAGCAATCGATCCATCGGTCGGCTCATTTCCATATCGCGTTTTACATCACTAACCGCTTTGATTTGATCTGGAGTTTCTTCGTATTCAAAATCACTTTCAAATTCAGCTTGCATTGTTGTGTCGGAAGAAAAGGCAAAACCAACGCTTTTTTCTCGATTTGCGTATAAACTTATCAATTTGTCCGCAATATCTTTCACTTTTGAACGAACTCGTTGTTTTGTTTTTGCCCAATCGGTCCCGCCCAACTTACTTAATCGTGGGGCAAACCCTTCACTACCGGCATATTTTTGAATCTGGTTAATTGCATCAATAGGAATGTACAATTTATCACTGTCTCGATATTCGATATGAATATAGTCGTTTTTTGTCGTTCCTAATTCCATGGTTTTAATTTCAATGAATTTGCCGATTCCATAATCATAATGAACAACAAAATCGCCGGGTTTCAGATCGTTTACTGAAGACAACCGTTTCGTATTTTGATAAACAGAAACATATTTGCCCTTTTTTAGGACGTTTTGCTTTTTGGTAATTCCTCGCTCGGTAATAACCACAAGCCCAAAATCAACAAAATTAACATCGAGAATTTCATCCGAGACAATCACGTTAATAGTTTTTTCAAATAACACATCTTTAGATCCAATTAATTGGTAAACGAACCCTTCGTTTTCCAACCAATCAATAAGGTTATCTTTTATTTTACTTGTTTTTACAGCTAACAATACCGTTGTTTTACCCGTATAACTGCTTAAATCCCGTTTTAACGCCATAAAGTCGCCTTCATAGCGATTGGTCTCCCGATGATACATATGAATGGTCTCATCAAATGTTTGCGCGTACTGATGATCCATGTAATCGAAATAAACGATGTTTTCTGCTTGCAAAGCACCTAAATCATAAATCATTTCAAAACCCATTTTCGGATAATCGTTCGTTGCCGTGTACCAATCTGACACTTCGTTTTTCATCAGTTCGTATTGTTCTAAAACCCGAGTGTAATCAACAAAGAAGAGAATCTTCTTTTCAAGAAGATCGAGGATTGTCGACTGCTTCCCGCTTACAAATGGAATATACCTCCCAAGTCGGTCTAGTTCGTTGTGTTGCTTTAATGATTCTTTGTCATGTTCGATTTTTGTCAAAGCTTCTTGGGAAAAGTTTTCTATCTCACATTTTTCATCGATTAAATTAATCAGTTCATTTAGTTCGTCTTCGGTATAAAAAAACTCAAACAAGGGATAAATTTGTACGGAAGGCACGCCTTTAATTGATCTTTGCGATTCAATATCAAAGGTTTTGATTGTCTCAACAGTCTCGCCAAAAAAATCAAATCGATACGGTTCAAGAACGTTCAAGGGAAAAATATCGAGGATTCCTCCTCTTAAACTGAAGTCTCCCGGCTTTTCAACGGTATATTCACGCTTAAAACCATATTGA
>JAQWBC010000180.1 GCA_028707415.1 Candidatus Izemoplasmatales bacterium | reverse complement strand
ATTCTCGCAACCCCGCCACAAAAAATGGAAGTCTTAAGTAAATATACCGATACAAACGTCGTAACGTTGCGCGACGGCAAAGCCGCGCGCGCTTATGAAGTCGTCCAGAAATACTAGTTTTTTTCTTTGTTATTACTCGCGTAACAGACAGTGCATTTCGAAAGGCAGATGACTGAAATGAAATTCAAATCCCTCCTCCTATTGATAATCATCCCGTTGTCTGCCTTGGCACTGTGGGCTTGCATGGCCACTACTTCGCAAGAAGTTACGACCAGCGGTCTCGATTACGCCGATTTTGATACTATTACCGCCTTTGATCAGATATTTATTCAAGATGAAGGCACTTATTTAGTCTATTTATATAGTACGAATTGTTCCAATTGTCTGAGTATCAAAACGGAAGTACTAAACTTTGCCATGACTTATCCATATAAAACTGTTTTCTTCTTCAATGTCTACGGCTATTCCGAAACCGACCCGGAAGTCATTCAATATCTTTCCGACACGAAAATCTCAGATCTTTTGGTTCCATCTTTACTAGTAATTGTCAATAACGAATTTGATAACACCCAAATGAGCAAGTACTATTATGAAGGCACAACGCGAATCACCAATTTCTTAGATGACTTAGAAAAAGGTGGATTTGTGTTCGAATAAAGCAAAATGACCGCGTCAGGCGGTCATTTTTATCGCATCTGGTTATGATTATTTGGACATTTATGCTAAAATTAAATAGGTGATATGATTATGCAAAGATATTTTATTAACGAACTTCATCAGAATACCGAACATATCCTTATTCAAGGAAATGATTTTCACCATATGAAGCATGTCATGCGGATGGTACCAGGAGATCAAGTGATTTTAAATGATCGTTCGGGAATTGCTTATTTAGCGGTTTTGGAAGGCTATGCCCAAGACACAGCTCGGTTAAAACGCTTGGAACAACTTCAAGAAAAATCGGAATTGAACGTAACCATTGCTCAAGCATTAATCAAACGCGATGGTATGGAACTGGCAATTGCGAAAGCAACTGAATTTGGGGCAAAAGCGATTATCCCGACGGCGTTTTCTCGCTCCATTGTGAAGATTGATGACTCCGAAACGGCCGTAAAAAAGACGATTCGGTATCAGACAATAGCTAAAGAAGCGGCCGAGCAATGTCAAAGAAATCACGTACCGTTGATTAAAGAACCACTTAAACTCAAAGAATTACCATTTGCCGATTATGATCACATCTGGGTCGCTTACGAAGCATCAAAACCCGAAGATACTTTGGCACGTGCTATCGAATCCGCCAAATCCGATGAATCCATTTTAGTCATTATTGGTCCCGAAGGTGGAATCGAAGCTTCCGAAATTGCTTTTTTAAAGACTCAAGGGGCAAAAATCGTTGATTTGGGAGTTCGAATTTTACGCTCGGAGACGGCAGCTATATACTTGTTATCGGTTTTAGCATATTTATGGAGACGTTAAGATGAAAGTAGCCTTTTTGACCTTAGGATGCAAAGTGAATTTTTATGAGACTGAAGCTGTTTGGGAGCTGATGCAAAAACACGGCTACGAACGGGTCGACTTCAAAGCTCGAAGCGATGTCTATATAATCAATACCTGTACTGTAACGAATAACAGTGATGGCAAATCCCGAAAGATGATCCGGGAAGCCATTAGCCGCAATCCTGAAGGTATCGTGGTGATTATGGGCTGTTTTTCCCAGTTGAAAGCTGGTCAAGTGCTAGCAATTCCGGGAGTAAAAATCGTTTTAGGAACCAAAAACCGGAATTTGATACCGGAATATATTGCAGAATATCTTAAAAAAAAGACGATTTTGAATAAAGTTGAATTGCTGGAAAGCAATCTTGCTTTTGACGATTTATCGATCAATGCTTTTGCCAAGCATCAGCGAGCTTTTTTGAAAATTCAAGATGGATGCAATAATTTTTGTTCTTATTGCATCATCCCTTATGCCCGGGGACGGGTTCGTTCCAAACAACCAAAACAAGTGATTAAAGAGGCTAAAACACTTGTCGATAATAACTTTAAAGAGATTATTCTCACCGGTATTCATACCGGCGGATACGGAGTGGATTTACCAAACTATCGTTTCGTCAATCTTTTACAGGATTTAGAAACAATTAAAGGACTAGAAAGAATTCGTATTTCTTCCATTGAAACGAGTGAACTTACTGAAGATGTTATCAGCGTTATCGCTCATTCACAAAAGATTGTCAATCATTTGCATATTCCGCTTCAAAGCGGATCGGATACCATTTTAAAAGCCATGAACCGTAAGTATGATAAACAAGAATACACGCGTATTATCTCCAAACTAAGAGCTATGATTCCTAATCTTGCCATCACGACGGATGTGATTGTCGGATTTCCCGGGGAAACAGAATCGGATTTTGCGGAAATGGTAGCGTTTATTCGGGAAATTAATTTCCAGGAATTACATGTGTTTCCGTATTCGCGTCGCGAAGGCACGGTGGCAGCGGCGATGCCTAATCAGATTTCCGGAGCAATCAAGAAAGAACGAGTCAATATTTTACTCAAATTATCGGATGAACTTGCGAAAGCCTACATTAATACCAACATTAATATTTCGCTTCAGGTAATTCCCGAAACTTATCACGACGGGTATTTACATGGTCATACGGCAAATTATATATTTGTTAAATTCTTGGGAAGAAGCGATCAAATCGGTGAATTAGTCGATATTGTTATCACTGAAGAAAGCTACCCGCTTTCTTTAGCAAAAGTGATAACCGGGAGGTAAATATGAAACCATTTA